>NZ_CP046160.1 GCF_016403105.1 Leptolyngbya sp. BL0902 | reverse complement strand
TTTTTCCCCGCAGCAGGTGGTCAACTTGTACTGCGAGGGATCAGCGAAGCGGAAGCGGTGGAGCAACTCAAGCAGGAAGGCTTTAGGCCCTACATCCGTAGCTTCCCATGCTGCCAGGTATTAACTGGGCGGATTGGCGTCAAGATCCGCACCACCAAAAAACGCTGTCCGTTGCCAACACCAGACTCCCCAACCCTGATTGCGGCTCCTCTCTTTCAGCGCTTGTTAGATCCTCAAGAAGTCCTCAGCGAAGAAGAGATTCTAGGAACGCCCATTAAGTGGATGTTGGCGGAACTGATCCAGGACAGCAGCACGCATAGCCCCTCTGAAGTCCCTCCCCCCGCTCCTCAAGAAGAATCAGATCCCTCTTTACCCCAAGCGGAATCCGATCCCCTTGCGCCCCAAGCAACAGACTCGCAGGGAGGATAAGCCCATACCGATGACGGCCTCCACGAGTCCTCTCCATTTAAATTGTGTAAGTTGTAGTGTAAGTCTAGAGCGTGTGCCAGTGACCTGTTTTAAGACGATTTGAGTCCAGTTCTAAGAATCTCTGAACCCCTTGAAAGTTCGTTATTTTTGATTGAATAGTTGCGAGCACCGCAAATACTCAAAATCTTGAAGCATTTATTATATAAGGATTTTAGACATTGAATTAAAACCTTAGACTAAGACTGGACTAAGTTGGACTAGCGCAATCGTGACGGTACAATGTGCCAATCCTAAGTGAGACTGAGCCGGATGTGAGACAACGAGGGCTGAAACGGGGGGGTGGCTTAACATCTCAGACTTTTGCATGGGCCTCTGGGTGGGGAATACATCGGAGTGAAGGCTTCTCTAGGAGCGAGTTCTAGGGCGTGTCATCAATTGGAGGGAAATCGCAATTTTGCGCCACTCCAGCAGCCTAGCCAAGGGGCTTAAGCCCCTTGTTCCATAGAGATATGGACGGCATAATGCGGGTCTGAGCTTATTTGATGACACCTCCTAGGAGAGGGGAGAACTGGGTCTGGGCGGCTTCTAGGTCATCTAAGCCCTGCCTAACCAGCGGATCACTTCTTGGTGTAGCTTTTCCTGGCTCATGAGGAGTCTTGGGAATAGAGGATTTTACCTTCAGCCAAAAGTTGACGAATAAAGGGCCGATCTGAGCGCTGGGCCAGTTCTGCTGGGGTGTAGACAATGACCTCTACCGGGGCCGGGGCATCCACCAGTAAGGCCAACACCTGACCGATACGATCCAGCGGCGGCAGGGCGCAATCCCACACCAGGAAGAGATCGATATCGGAGCGGCGGGTGGCGCTGCCCCTGGCCCAAGACCCCAATAAGATGATGCGTTCTGGGGCGATGTGCTGGCAGAGGCGGGCTACGGCGATGGCAAGCCAGTCGGTGAGGGTGGCGGTGGTAAGGGTGGGAGGCTGCGGTCAGTCTAGCCTGTGATCTGGGGCCGGAGGCAAGAAGACCGCGACCGTAACTCATGCTTCATAACGGATTCAGCCTTAACGACCAAAATTTTTCCGTTGCTAAAACTAAGCCGTCAAGGGCAGGGGGCGCTTCAGACCTGTAACCGTAACCCGTGGCCTAGAGGGTTATGACCACCGACTCAACCCAGGCCCGATGAGCCACATCGTCAGTCCCACCCTCCCTTAGTCAGTCCCTCGCTTGACCTAGTACGTTCCCAGCCTGTCCCAGGATGGCCCCTAGCGGTTCGAGAACGTTCCTAGCCTGCCCCTAGGAGTTCAGGATTGTCCCTAACGGGTTCCTAGGCGGTACCTAACCGATCCTTTACCGATGCTATCGAAATTGGATGCCAAGTCTGGGGCATTTTGAGCGGGGTGTCACAGGAACGCATTGCTTGCCAGTCAAAACCCACATCCCGATTTCACCCCAACCTTCGGGTGAAAATAGCCTGATTTTGGGCCTATTTGGGCCTAGCGCTGAGGTTGACCTGCCTCACTTTGGCCTCACCTTGGCCTCACTTTGAGGCGTGTTTTGGCTTAAAAAGGGCCTTTGAAAATTGTTTCATCTCAGAAGCGCATCGAAGGGTACGTTGGCGGAACCGTACTGTCCCAACCTGACTCAGGGCTGACCCACTCAGTCCCGCATCGGTACACTTCGGTCACGCAAGGGTTCAGTCACCAAACGTGAGGTGCAGGCTGGGGGCCATCTAGGGTCAGGTCATAGGCCAAGGGAGTACCGGGTTGGGCCTGACAGGGCGCTGACAGGTCGGGCTAAGCTTGGGCTGCGCTCAAGGTTGGGGTCTGGTTGGGGCCAGCATCCATGATGTCCTGGGCCTGACGGTCGAGGATGGAGTCTGTTGAAGTCAAGGCTGAGCTATCTAGGATGAGTTGAGGTCACTAAGGGGTATGTGACAGTTGGGGTGCGGTGGGAAACCCTCAACCTATCTCCCATGAGCACATTGCTGACTGGACAAAAGTCTCATCGAAGACCCCGCCCAGTGCTGGCGAGCTAGGCTTTGGGTTTGAGTTCGTGGTTTCGGTCTGCGACAGGGGGCCAAACACGCCGATTTAGTCCGATTGCTAACTCCCGAACTCGGTAACTTAATGCGCCAGAGTGTCCACCAGTTCAGGCGTTGGGGTCAGTTCGGCCTGAGTTCCCAGGACGTAACGTTGTTTCCAATCGGCCAGGTCACGGTAAACCGTTGCTAACTCCAGCAACATCCGCACGTCTAGCCGCGCTACGTCATCGTCAAAGCATTCCTCTGAGCCACCCCACCCATAGCTTTGGTGGATGGCGATATACCGGGCACGGATAGCATTCAGCGATAGGTCGGCCATGGGTCACATCCTTAGAACAACAGAACGGCAATCACGGCCCCCACCAGGACGAGGGCCACGTAAACCCCTAGGGTTGGGGACTTGTGGCGGCGGGCTTTCCCAACGCTTGCAGGGCTTCGAGGTGAGCGGCGAGGGCTTGGGTTTCTTCGGTCTGCGCCTGGTCTAACTGGGCCGTTTGCAGGCGATACAACCGTTGCTCTAGGGCCAACTGTTGGGCCTTGGCTTCAATCTGCCGTTGGGCCTGACGGGTCTGTTGCAACCGGGCCTCACGGGCCGCAATGTCGGCAGCCAGGGCGCTTTGCAGGTGGTCAGCCGCGCTCAAAAACTGCTCGGCAACGGCCAGGGGATCTGAAATCACCAAAGATTCAGAATCCCGAAACTGACCTAGGTCTACCGTTAGCCCTTGGTAACTGGGCGGTTCAATAGCGGTGCAGTGGTTTCCAACAACAACCGACAAGCCCCCGGTAATGTCCTCGGTTGGGCTGGGCTGCGGGTCATCCAGGAAGTAGGCATCAGCAGCGGCGATCATTTCGCTGGTCATGCCCTCGGTGGTGTTGAAGCATTGGGCCTTCAAAAACTTGTGAACGCTTGCCTTAGGCAGGTTTCGGGCTTTGCAGTACGCAGATAAAGAAGTGTGGGTCATGGGGCTGAACACCTTGGAAACGTTGAGGAAACTAAAAAATCTGTTCACGTGAACGGAGGCCAATACTGGTTTGCAGTTCTCGCAATGGTCACGGCTCGTTCACTACTGAGAATAGTAATAACATACTTTTAATAGTAGTATTACTGTATTGAGACTTAGAACACTATTTTTAGTTGAGGTACTATTAATGTCGATACTTCCCGAAGGCGATGCGATGCGACTCCAGGTCGATGTTTCCGAGGACATTAAGGTGCGGCTCAAGGTAGCAGCGGCCAAACAGAACCGCACCATGAGCGAACTAGCAGAGGAAGCCCTAGCGGCCTATCTGGACAAAGTAGAGAAGGCCACAAAATGACCACCCACGACAAGGCCCAACGAGCCACGGTGCAGATCGGCCCGTTGTCGGTCGATGGGTTCCAAATGCCCGATGGCAGCTACCGCATGAGCCAAGCAGGGGCGGCTGAAGCAGTGGGTTTAATACGCCGGAACGCGTTCGAGTTTTTGCGCTCGAAGGCGGCAAAACAGTTACTAGGAGAGGGTTTTACGGGTTCGATAGCAGATGAAAACGTGGGTAAACCTCAGCGAAACGCCGGACGCTTTTTGGAGCTAAAGGGCATCAAAGCCTTGTGGGGTAAGGGTTATACGTCCGCGATTTCTGCTATCAAGGTAGAAGCAACTGGATCACGAACAGCAGCTCCGCGAGGCAGGTCTAGAACCCTGGCAACGACCCGACATCGAGGCTTCCAACGCCTAATGCCGCGCACCGCTATCCTCAAGATCTACCCGGAAGCAATGCCAGAAAGTGGTCAGGTCTGATAAAGTTTTCCCATCGACCCCATTCAGGAGGTGATGTCTATTGAAAGCCAAGTCTGAAATTCCCCTTAACGGCAAAAAACGATAGTCTCTCCGGCAAGAAAGTCACTATCGTTTCAGCTCCTATGAATCGCCTCACCTGTTTCCAGGTGGTGCAGGGAATTTCTTTTTGAACAATTGCATACCGATGTTATCTCACTCAGATCCTTGGTGCAAGACCCTGGACTGAGATTGGGCCACATTGTGATGCAATTTTTTGCCTAATCCATCCAGTTCTGTTCTCTCCAATACTTCTGAACGGCTGATTCAGCCAGGATTTGGGACTTTAGCCATCGTTGGCCGAAGTCTGCCTTGAAACAGACACCTGGACGGACGCTGCCCCTCCATCTCCAGCGTTAGCACGATGAAAACTTGCATTCATCCTGGATCCAAACCAGGACTTAGGGCCATTGAGGCTCCCCCCTCGCCGCCCGTAACCCGACCACTCAACCTCGCGTTTAAGCATCATCGTCCAGCAACCACTGCCCATCCAGCGGTCAGGGGGTGGCGCGATGAGCTTTAAGTCACTCAAGCGGGATTGCCCCATCTGCCAAGGGGCGCGACGGGATTGCCGAGAATCCCTCAGTACGGGGTTTGTCTTTTGTCGGGATACTGAGGCCAACCCTGGGGGTCAATGGCGCTACCTCAAAGACGACGCCAACGGCTTCGGGATGTGGGCCTGGGGTGAGGGCGACGACCACCGCCACGATAGACCTGCTTCCACGTCCAAGGCCAAAGCACCCAGCATCCCGGCATGGCCTGTACCAGAGCGAGACCAGGGCTATCGAGCCATGGCGGGCAAACTAGCCCTCGCCCATCGGCTCAACCTGCGCCAACGTCCCCACGTTACCGATGCTGAGATTGACGCTCTCGTGACGGCGGGGGTGCTGTTCACCTGGCCTGGTGGCCAGACCGTAGCCGGGGCAGGCGTGGGCCTACCTGGGGTGATGGGGGATGGTCGATTGATGGGCCAACCCTCCTGGGCAGTAGCCATTCCTAACGTGGATGGCCTGCTGGCTGGGGTGCAGATTCGCAATCCAGAGGGCGGATACTTTTGGGCCTCTACACCAAACCGTGGCGGGGCGACTCCCCACGTTGACGGAGAACTGCCCCTAGGGATTTACGGGACTCCCCATGGCGGTGTGGCGGAGTTGGATGAAGGCTATTTCAAACCCGCCCTAACCCAGACCCGCTATGGTGGGCTTCACATTGGGATGGCGGGGGGCCAATGGGCCAACTCACCCCAACAACTTCGAGCGGTGTTCGACAGCCATGACATCACCCAAGCAGTTCTGAATGCCGACGGTGGCGCGATTCAGAACCCCAATGTCCTGGGGGCCTACCGCAAACTGGCATCCCTACTAGAAGGCTGGGGCATAACGCTACAGGTTCGCTGGTGGGGCCAAGCCGAGAAAGTCCATGGCGATGTGGATGAAATCAGCCCCGACACCTACCACGGGGCCAAGTGGCTGACCTGGGCCGAATTTGAGGACATGGCTCCAGTAGTGACGACACCAAGGCGCAATTCCTGGGCCGAACGCCTTGCCCAACGCCTGACCCGCAAACTCACGCCCCAGGACAGCGCCAACGCCCTCAAAAAAGCCCTAGGGCATGAACCCTACGCTGGCCACGAATACGAACCCGGACAGCGCCTCGCCACCTGGAAAGATGCCGTTGCCAACGGCTATCGCTACATCCTCGACCAGTCGGGTACCGGGGCAGGCAAATCCCACGATACCGGGCTGGCCATCCCGGAGGACTTTGGCGTTGCCAAACTGCTCTATCTCAGTGCTGGGCACTATGCCCCCACCGCTCCCACCTTGGCCCAATGGCCCGACCTCCACGGACGCCATAACGGCCTTACCCGTGAAGCCCAGGCCGATGGCTTAACCCGACTCAAACGGGCAGGGCGTGGTGATGAAAAGGTTGTGCCTGCCAACTGTGGGCGCACTGACCTGATCCACGTTCTGCGGGCCAAGAACATCCACGGAGCTGACCAAGCCTCGGTGGTGTGCAATACCTGTCCCCTCCAAGACGCTTGCCGCCATAGTGAAGGGAACGGCTACGGCTACCTGCACCAGCGCCAACAAGGCTTAACCGCCCCACGTCTGCGCCTTCATCCCGATGCCGCCCCCGGTGATGACTTTGGCTGGGCTGATACCGTCGCTATCTGGGATGAACCTGCCGAATCGTTCTCGACCTCCAAAACGGTTGCGGTGACGGCTGCGGATGTTGAAGCCACCCTGGCACGGTTAGCGATGGCCGATAGTGCCCTACTCGAATCCCTACGGCCCCTACTAACGGCCCTGCGGCTGCTGTTTGAGGCCAAGCAAGGTAAGTACGGACTCGACCATGCCACCATCCTGGCGGCATTGCCAGCGGTGCCAGAGGTAGACTTAGCGGCACTGCGGGACGTACTGGAAGGCGACCTCACCGACATCCTCGATCCAGAACTAGAAGACGGCCTGCGAGTGTCTGACCTAGCTGGGCGGTCTACTCATATCCGCAGCGCATCGGGTCTGCATGGCCCCCGTGAAACCACCATCAACCTACGAGCCACCTTTGGCCACAGTCCCAACCAAGGACGGGCGCTGGCCGAAACCCTGCCCAAACAATGGCTTCCTGACCTGCTGACCGCTTTGAAGGAACGGGGGCGACTACACCTGTCCTTCGATACCCTCACCCTTACCCTCCCTAACCCTCGACACCGGGACATCGTGCAGGCTGCGAAGGCCACCCTCTTCCTCGATGCCACCCTCTCCCGTGAAGACTTGGCCCTCATGCTGGGCTGCGACGTGGATGACATCTACTGCACCCGACAACGGGCCACCGAGCACAAGGCCAAGCTAAAGCTCATCCAGGTCACTGACCTTGGGCGCTTAGGGATGCAACGGGGGGCCGACCAAGAACGACGCCTTGCCGCACTGCTGACCCACCTGAAGGACACTGAGAAGGCCAAGGTCATCGACTTCAAGAAGTTCGCAGACCACGCCGACGGAGCTTGGTGGCGCGATTCCCGTGGCTCCAATGCCTTCCAGGGGGTTAGCACCCTTGTCCTGGTCGGTACCCCTTGCCCTAACCTAGCCGCCCTAGAGGCAGACTGGCTAAGCATGACGGGGCGACAACCCGAAGCCTCCGAAGACTTTGCCCCATGGCTCACCCGAAAAATCCAAGCGGACATCCTCCAAGGCATCGGGCGCTTGCGGGCCAACCGTCGTCCTGGGGCATCGCTCACCGTCTACCTACTCACCAACCTTGAGCTTGATCTGCCCGTCGAAGTTATCGCCGCCAAGGACATTACCCTCGCGGCGGCCACCAAGCTAGAGAAAACCGAGATGGCGATTCGGGCCGCTGTGGCCCACCTTCAGCAGACCGGGGCCAAGGTGACTCAGGCGGCGGTCGCCAAACTGGCGAAAGTCAGTCAGGGCTATGTGTCCAGGTGCTTTGGGGAATTATTACAAACACTATTAGGGGACTCTAATAGCAAAAGTAATAATTTTTCTGGGGACGACCCGCCCCCAGAGGTGGCTAGGCTTATTTGGGGAGCCATCGACCTCGCGGATACGCCTCAAACCTTGGTTGAGAGCGTGTGTGACCTGCTCAATGGCCTGGTTGACCCCAGCAACGTCTTGGGACTGCTCCTAGCTGGCCCTCCAGATGGGCCTAGGTAACGCTTAGCTGCGCCTATGACGAAGCGTAGGAAATTATCCAACGGTGCGTTGGACGATTTGTTTGTCGAGCCAGGCTTCAGCAAAAGCCCTCATATACAAGAGGTTGGAGCGAGAGAAGCCTTTTATCTCAGGGAATTCTCGCCGCAAGTCTTTGGCTAGGCGAGCAACAACCTTGCTGCCCCAACCTTCCTGCTGCTGTTTGGTCAAGATTTCCCGCCCAATTTGCCAGTAAAGCAGAGTCAATTCCTGATTGACGGCCAGTGCTGCCCTCACTTGGGCTGAGCGGATACGCTTTTTGAGTCCGTTGAATAGGGCGATGTAATGAGCGTCTTCAGGAAACAGCGTCGGGTGGGTGGGCATGGCAAAGACTCATATTCTTTCAGGGCTAGCCATACAGTCACTTGTTCACGTGTCTACGTGAATACGTATTCACTTGATTCAAGGATTAAGTGCTCACGTGAATCAGTGGCTACGTGTTTACTTGAATAAGTGAATACGTACTTGCCTGAGTCAGTAGCCACGTGCTTTAAGCCAATCTTCTACGGCTTCTCTAACAATCGTGGTCATCGGTTGGTTAGTCTCGAACCCAGCTCGTTTCAAGCGCTTATACTGCTCTGCACTAAAGTCAGCGCTCAGCCGATGGGGAAAGGCTCTGCTCTTGGTGCCATCCTCTTGGAGCAGAGTTGGTGGTGGTGCAGTGGGTGTGGACGTGGCCAGTGCCGATTCTGGGTCAGTGCCCAGTTGTTCTAGAAACCCTTCAATTGCCTCAGGCTGTAGGGCGGGTTTTCGGGTAATCCTCGACTTCTTCTCTACCATTGTGCTGTTCCCATGAGCTTCAAAACGTCTTTAGCCATCGCCCGAAAGTCTTTTGCCGCTGCGCCACTGGGTTCTACCTCAAACACGGTGTGCCCCCCGCTAGATTCTGCAATTGCCACCCGTTGAGCAACGGTGGTTGGCAATACGGGGAAGGGGTAGTCCTCCAGAGCCTCTAAGATGTCGCGGGCGATCACCGTGCGACCAATGGCCCGGTTCACGATGAAGGCGGCCAGCAGGTCTGGTTTCATGCCCTGAACTTGCTCCACAAGCTTTACGGTCTCTGCCGCTGCCCAAACATCGTAGGAGCTGGGCTGCACGGGAATCAGGACGAGGTCGCTACTGACGATGGCGGATCCGGTTAGCTTGCTGGTGCGGGGTGGGGTATCGATGATTGCGTGGTCATAGGCCGCTACCAAGTCGGGTAGCTCGCGGTGCATGGTATCTCTAGCCATGCCAACCACCGAGAATGGAGGCTTCTCATCACGGGCACTTGCCCACGTACTGGCTGAAGCTTGGGGGTCGGCATCAATCAGCAGCACGCGACGGCCAGCCAGGGCAATCGCATGGGCGAGATGCACTGATAGCGAGGTTTTGCCGCTGCCCCCCTTCAATGAGGCGATAGTGATAATCATAGGCACTTGCTCACGTGCTTACTTGCCTAAGTGAGACTTGTCCACTCAAGGGTACTACGTAAATCAGTATTCACTTGCATACGTACTTACTGATTTGTGCTTTTGTGTAGATACGTATGCAAGTGAATAAGTAAATACGTGCTTTTGATCTAACGGCGCAACCTCCTTTCTGTGACTAGTTGATTGAGCAATAGCGTCAGGCGTTGAATGCCCTAGTCGCTATTGGATGCTTTGACGTGCTGGATGGGATAAGTGAATACGTGAGCAAGTGTTTACGTATTCAGTGATAGAGGCAGACGGGCGCTTGTTTCAAGGTATCAGGCTCCCTAAGCCATGGCCTGTTTGATGGCCTGCACAGCTTGGACCAAAATTTCTGCGGCTTGGTGAATGTCATCATCGGTAGAAAACTTACCGAGACCAATTCTCAGGGCACCCTCAACCACGGGCTCGGCCAACCCCATGCCCCGAAGCACATGGGAAGGAGCCTCGACCCCAGAGGAACAAGCGGAACCTGTAGAAATGGCCAGTTTGTGCCGCACTCTAGCCATGACGGCGCTGTTGGGGATGCCGGGTATGGAAATGTGCAGATTCCCCGCTAGACGATTGTGTAAGTCACCATTGATGACTAAGTCGGGGATTTGGGCTTGGAGGAGGGCTTGGAGGTGATCGCGCTTTTTCCCGATCTCGACCTCATCCACGGCCATCTCTGCCATGCGTAGCCGACAGGCTTCACCCAGACCGACAATTCCCGGTAAATTGAGAGTGCCGGGACGTAGCCCCCGTTGCTGCCCACCTCCATAGAGCAAGGGTGCTAATGGATAACCTCGCTGAACAACCAGTGCCCCAACCCCCTGGGGGCCGTAGAACTTGTGGGCTGATAGAGCCAGCATGGTGATGCCCCACTCGTTGAACTGGAGCGGAATTTTGCCGACGGCTTGGCAGGCATCGCAGAGAAAAGGCACCTGGTAGCGTTGGGCAATGGCGGCAATTTTTTCGATGGGGTAAACCGTGCCGACTTCGTTGTTGGCGGCCATAACACAGAGCAGATGAAGGCCGCTGGCACAGGCTTGTTCGAGTTGCTCTAGGTCGAGGCGAGCCTGGGCATCGACGGGAATCGGGATCAGATCAATCCGCCCCTGCCTGTGGAGGGCTTCGCAGGTATCGAGGACAGCTTTATGCTCCACGGTGGACACGGCGATGCGAGGCTTGATGCCCGACTGCTCTAGATGCAAAACGGTGCCTTGGATGGCGAGGTTGAGGCTTTCGGTGGCTCCAGAGGTGAAGAGAATTTCTCTGGTTGCTGCACCCACTAAATCTGCGACGTGGCGAGTAGCCTGTTTAACGGCGGCTTCGGCCCGATCACCCACCTCATGATCGAGGCTGCTGGCGTTGCCAAAATCCGTCGTCATCGCCTGTAAAATTTTCGTCGCCACCCTTGGGTCAACGGGAGTGGTGGCGTGGTAGTCGAGATAAATCATTGTTAGAAAGCGTAAGCCCAGGCATAACAGGGTAACGGTGCGCTAAATCGTAGTACAGGTCTAGGATGGTGTGGGCGATTTTGACTAGGGTGGCGTGGTCGGTGGGGCTAAACAACAAATCGCCAATCGACACCGAACCCCTGACTCGCCGCTAAGCTAATCAGGGGTTTAAGAACATTTGCATAGGCATTTTCTAAAAGTTGACGATCTAGCAAATGACTTTGATCAGCAATTCCTAAATCGCTAAGATAAGATTCTACGCGCTTATTCCATTGGCTCGCAGAAAGTTGACTATGAGTTGTGACCAATCCTTGATGTTGAACAGCAACAAATTTTACGAAATACTCTTCTGCGGGCAGCCGATTAGATTTAGAAGAGTTGACTTCTGGCAATATTGGCACTAAATTCCAGAGTTGATCATGTGCAACAAACGACCAAGGTAGGTAGTGATCGAGAGAAAATCTCTGTGGATCAATCACTTGATCAGAAAAAATGCAACGCAATTCTTGTGATTGCATGACTATTTTCCAATAATCTGTTTGCTTGCTCAAAGAATCTCTTTTTGATGGCATAAATAGCTTATTAGCAATCGCTGGGGTACTTGGATTGCGTTTTTGCATATAGTTTAACCATTCCCAGGCAGTCCAACCTCGGATAATGGCATGATGCTGTTCTAAATAATTAGCCCAATCTGAATGAATAATGATAGCCTGACAGTCTTTTTGTTGAGTAGCGTCAAACTTATAGAGGGGCTTGTGACTTTCAAAACAATGATCTGCAATAGCAGGCATTGCACGCTCTAGCTCATCGCCTCGTCCGCGATCCACTCTACCTAGAGCATTTTCAACAAATGGGACTATCAGACGATAAGGTACATATTTCTTTAAATGTGTAACAACGTCCTTAAGATTCTGACTAGATATAGCTTGTCTTAATAGTGTTTTATCTGTATCTCGAAAACGAATGATAGGTTCGTCGATTATTAAGTCCAAAGAATCCAGTTTTTTGGCAATCTTATCCTGACTACCAAAAGAGAGCTTAAAAAACGTGTGTGGAAACCAAGCATTTGCCAACATCTCAACGATCAATGCTTCAAAGCTGATTGAATCTATTTCAAAATGATTACGTCTTAGAATATCTAATAGAGAAAGAAAAAATAGATATTTGTAAGAGTTAGTTGTGTCTGAAAATAATCGAGTCAATGCCGATACATTGACCAAACTAGAGCTAGGTAAATGACCTGATACAGACAAAGAAGTGGCGTCTTCAATCACTTCAAATTATTCCATATACTAATTTTCTTCTAAGGTATTCTGCCTACGAGCGAAAGTCATCAGGGAGTTCATTCAGTGTTACACCCAGAGCATTACAGAGGGCTTTCATTTGGGGAACCGTTAAACTAGCTACACTTGTCCCCCGTTCCCAGTTGCTCACGGTTTTGCTGCTCACACCCACAATCCGGGCCAGTGCCTCTTGAGAAAGACCTGCTTGCTCTCTCAGGAGTTTGAGGGGCTTAGGACTGGCGGAATCGGACGACTGGGCGGACATATGGAAAATGATTTCTAGAAATAGGTTGACAAAAGCAGTGTTTTTCTAGAAACTAATTTCTAGTTTGGTTCTAGAACAGGCTGAAAACACCGGGAAGACGCTGGGAATCAGTGTCTCACCCTCCTTTGTCCTGGTTCAAGTTATTACAGCATGAATATCAGTCCTTTCCACGTCTGGGCAATTGTGCGATGGTTGCCCGATATGCAGCGAGTCGTGGTAAATCGGTTTCGTCGTCGGTCGGATGCTGAAGAATGTTTGCAGGTGTTGCGACGGTATAGCCCCACTCGCGACTATACGTTACTCTACTATCCCCCCAGTGAGGAGTTTCAGCCCATGGTACGCAAGGATTACAACAAGCTGGTACGAGATCGAATTCCTGAAATTCTCACCAATCAGCACGTTCGTTTCAGCGTTGAAACGATGAGCCACAGTGAATATCGTCGGGCGCTACGGCTGAAGCTGGTGGAGGAAGCCAAGGAAGCGGCTACGGCCCCTGAGCAAGACCTGATCACAGAGTTAGCCGATCTCTGGGAGGTGATTGATAACACGATCAGCGCCTATGGCCTTTCCCGCAACCAAGTTTTAGCTTGCCAAATGCAGCGACGGATGGAAAGGGGCGCTTTTGACCACAAGCTACGGTTACTTTGGACAGAATCTTGATCTCCGATGTAATCGAAGAATAGGCCATATTTAGGCTTGCTATAGATCCTGATAGTGCAATTTGTGTCTTAATAGGGGAGCAGTTTTACAACGACTCCCCATTTTGCGTTGCGCTATGGATATGGAGATTTGCCTGAGTCAGTCTGCTACAAAGCGTCTAGACAGGTTAAAAAGTATTTTAGGGGCTGCTGAGTCGGCGATTATTGAGAGAGCAATTTATGAACTCCATGCACGGTTGATCGTAGAAGAAAGCGGGCTGGATAGCTCCCCTCAGACATTGCTAGAAATTCTCGATAGGGCAAACTTACTCAAGGGTTTTTATCACTGTAGTAGAAATGCTCTTGGGGCGGGACATCCAGACAATACACCGCTGATTTTAGAAGCCCATACGGAAGAAGAAGCTTGGCAAAGAATGGCTATGTTGTTCCCCTTTGAGACAGAACAAGGCTTTACAATTCGGCTTGTCAACCCTTTGAGTCTTTAGCCGCCCAGAGTTCGGGCTAGGTCGGCGCGGGTGGCCAGTCCTCCTCTGCTGAGCAAGTGCAAAATCACCACGGGCTGATACACCGCCTGCATCGACATCTGATGGCTGAGGAAATGGAGCAGTTCGGCAATCGGGCGCATGGGAGAGGGAAAGGTCGCTTTCTTGAGAGTGCCCTAGACGTGGGGAAAACTATCACCGGGCTATGAAGAATCCTACGGGTACGCGGCTCAAATGAGCAGATTAGTATTTTCGTAGAGAGACGCCATCTCACCCCCAAAAACGATACTTTTTAACTCGATGCTGTCTCCATCCCGAAAAATGTGAGGCACCCAGAGATTATCAGACTTGCGCTCAAAACGTTCTACTAAGACCTGCCTTTGATGGATGAGGACGTATTCCTCTAGTGCTGGAATCGTTTTGTAATCGGCAAACTTATCGCCTCGGTCAAACGCTTCGGTAGAGTCGGACAACACCTCAATAATTAGCTTGGGATGCAAAATAAAATCTTCGCTGGAGGCCCGATCTCGCTCATCACAGGTAACGGCTAGATCAGAATAATAAAAAATATTGCGCTCCGGTAGACGCACCTTCATATCAGTGGCGTAGGACAGACACCCCGTACCTCGGAGGTGGTTGACCAACAGCGCCGATAGATTGCCCACAATGATCACATGGGCCTTACTCGCCCCAGCCATCGCCACCAGTTGTCCCTGGAAATATTCGTGCTTAATTGGGCTCATGCGCTCGATGGCCAGATAGTCTTCGGGGGTGAAGTTGGTGTGGCGCTGAACGAGGGTCATGATAATGCTTGGGAAAAGACCTTGAGAGCGTTGGAGCTGGTTGCCTGACACAAGTCCCGAAAGCCTTGAAAATACGTTGTCTTGGAGCCGAAGCCTATAGCCCTTGGGTTGGAGCCGGAGAGCTTGGCTGAAGGGGCTTTTGGGCCAACGTCCCCCACGAGAAATCAGGGGTTTCCAGAGATGTGTCAGGCAGTCAGGCGTTGGAGATGATGCGTTTTATCAGGCTAACCGCAGCAATCAGCGGTTCTGTATCCAGCATAGGGGCTGGCGCTACTCCCTAGGATACCGAACGGGAGGGGGCGGGCAGGGCAGGAGATCGGCCTGCACCGGATTAGACCTCCGGCTCTACCCCCATCGCCCTCAACTGTTCCGCTAGCCGTGCGGCCCGTGATTCAGACTGTTCCGCCGCCTCCTCTGGGGTGGGCAGTCGTTGCCCCGATTCCGTAAAGTAGCGTAGCTGGCCCTCCTGCACCCCTAGATATAGCCCTAGCACCTGGCTCCACAGCCATCCCTCTGGGTTGGGCGCAATCGGTTGATAGTGCTGATCAACGAGGTGATAACCCTCAAACTCTAGGGTTTCTGGCGAGAACCAAAAGTACTCTGGGGTGCGAAATCGGTCTTGATACAGCGTCTTCTTCAGATTTTTGTCCGTTTTTGCCGTCGAATCAGACAGGAGTTCAATAATCAAGTCTGGGTATTGGCCCCCTTCTTCCCACACCACCCACGACTTGCGAGGCCGCTTTTCGGTATGGTTAACCAAGAAAAAGTCCGGGCCTCTAAAATCTCGATTCTTAAGCTGTTCTCGGCTGAAGTAGATCGTTAGGTTCGCACCAATAAAAAAGTCATGGCGATCTCGCCATAGCCACTCCAAACAAGCCACCAAAAGGGCAAGCTGAGCATAGTGCAGCGAACTTTCCATTTCGGGTTCATTACTTTCTATCTGGGTCGCATCTGGCATCAGGTCTGCCAATTGTTGAGCGGTTAATGCCATAGCGCAACTAGTCTCCCTGAAGATATTGCTCAAACTCCCGCAGGGCCACGCTAGAGCCTGCCACCCAGGCGCGTTCCACATACTGGGGCAGCAACGTTTTAACGTCCACCGTGGGAAACGTGGGGCTGATAGCCAAAGAGTCGTAGCCCGTGGTGGTTAGCCCGTAGATCATGAGTTGGCCCTGACGATAGATCCAAACTTCGGGAATCGCTAACGTCTGGTAGACCGCTAAATCGGTCAGCGATGTCAGATCCACCTCGATAGCAAGGTCAGGGGGTGGATCAACGGCAAGATCAATTCGCTCTTTGCCCAAGACAGACCGCCAGTTTTGCAGGTAGAAACAGGCATCGGGCTCGGCCCCGGCTTCCTGAAATCGCTTGAGGGTGACGGGGTCGTAGCTATGCCAGTCTCGGTTTTGATGACGCAGTAACGCTTTGACCAAATCCACCAGGGTGTCAATGCGATTACCATGACCTGCCATGGGAGCCATAAGCGAAATCTGTTGGGTGTGGGCATTAAAGCGAATTTTGATAGCAGCATCCTCTCGGCGGCTGGCCAGCAGGGCTTCGTAGTCGGCCCAGGTTTGGTCACTGAGGGTAACGCTGCTCCCGGCAGGGAGTTGAATGTGGTCGCGGCTGACGGACAAAACCGTGGGGGAGGCCATGGCGCTGACTCCAGGGGAACTTTGGGGAGATTCTCTCTATGATGCCCTATCCCACTTCATCGGGGTCGATGCCCAGTGCTCGCAAGCGTTCGGCTAAGCGATTAGCCCGTTCTTCAGCCTGGATGACCTGTTCTGCCGCTTGTTCTGCCCGTTCTTCAGCTTGCTCGGCTCGTTCCTCGGCGGAGAGAATCAGTTGTCCCTCGGCATCAAACCACCGCAGCCAGAGCCGTTCGATGCCTTCATACATGCCCTGCCAAACCCCTAGGCTAAGCTGCCACTCTGGGATGGGAATGCGCTGATCGGCGATCTCCATCGACTGATAGCGGCCACCCACCAAGCGAAACGCCCGTAGCTGGTTGGTGTAGCGGTCAAAGATCACGTAGTAGGGAATCCGCAGAATTTGCTCATAGACCTCCCACTTGGTCGGCGGCTGGCCCGAAATCCGCGACGTTTGGCCCAGGTCTTCCCGTTCGGTGCCGGGAGACAGCAGCTCGACCACCACGAAGGGATTGGCCCGCTCTTGCCAGACCACATAGCTGAGCCGCATATCGCGGTTTTCGTAGAGCCGGGGCACTCCCACCACCGCAAACCAATCGGGCCGCTTGTGCCACAGGGGATGATCGACATCGTAGTAGAGGTTCATATCCCCCACACTGAAGACCTCATCGGCGGCAACGGTGGTGAGATGCAGCGTGGTGCTGAGCAAATGGGGCTGAAGGTAGTGGTACTCGTCCGGCAATCCAGGCTCCTCTGGGTCTTCGCTAGGCAGGTCATACATGGTGGGCAAGGTGTCCCTGGCCGACCGGGGTGGGTCGGTCTGCTCGACGGGGCGCTTGAGTTCTTGCATGGTGGTTACGGTACTCCACAAAAACTATCGCGATATCCTGGGCAGTTGCCCTCATCCCCCAACCCCTTCTCCCTGGGGGAGAAGGGGAGCCGGATTCAGAACCCCTCTCCCTCAGGGAGAGGGGCAGGGGTGAGGGCCTATCCCCTTGCTCGTCTGGCCCGAACTCTGCGGCCTTTGAGGTCGGTCACTTTTTCGGGCAAAGGGTTCTGCTCTGATTCTGGCCCATCAAACATGCGTTCGGTGAGGCGGGTCAGCAACACTTCCCGCAGTTGGGGGTCGGGGAATTGCTGAAGAATCTCGTCAATGGTGGGATCGACCTTGGCCTGGTGTTCATCGCTGGCCCACACCAGCTTGTTAATTTCGCTGCCGTCGGGGCGGGTCACGGTGAGGCGACGGGCCTCAAAACCGCCGTTACTGATGGCTTTCACCGAGGCTTGTAGGGCTTCTAGATTTTTGAATCGGCGGGAAAGGTCGCTGAGGTTGAGTTCAAAGCGGGTCACGTCCTCATCCGTCCAAGATTCGGCGGGTTTGTCCGCAATCACCATCAGAACGGCCTCTAACCACTGGCGATCCGCTGCCGCATCATCTGCCGCCGCCCTGGCAAAACGGTTGAGGCTGGCCTCGACACAGTTGCCCAACACTCGGCTGGCCCGAAACTGAAGGTCTTGGCGCAGTTGGGTGCGGTCGCTATGGACGCCAAAGGCGCTGTAGAGCAGCGTTTGGCCTTCGGATAACAAAGCATCGTAGGCTCCATTGATCTCGCGGAGGGCCTCGACCAAATGCTCTCGGTAGATGCGGGCGGTGGTGCCATCGTCGGCCTCGGAGACCACAATGGGCGCTAGGCCGCAGGCTTGGGGCAAGGCATTGAACAGCAGATCATCCGGCTCTTGGGTGGAGAGCAGGGTTTGCAGCACGGCACGGGAAGACTCGCTGAGGCGGCGGGTTTTGAGGGTGAAGTTGGGCAGCTTGCGAACAAACTGAATCAACGGCTTCACCACCGATAGCACCGTCACATTGCGAGCCCCAAGGGCACCACGGGGTTGGGTTGTGCCCCCGCGCAAAATGGCCTCCAGTTCGCGAAACACCTGGCTGCGTACCCCTGTCACGTCGATGTGCTTCACCGAAAATCGGGCCGGATCCTTCACCAGGATCTCAAAATGCTCTGGCCCCAGCACCGGAATAAAAGTGCCCTCCTTGTAAACGCTGACCTCATCGCTGTAGTGGAGCAACACCGCCGCCAGCAGCACCGGAATAGTGCCCGATTTCATGCCGTAGGGCGGGGCGTTGAGGGTTTGGTACAGCTCGCCGATGGAGCGGGGGGTGTCGGTGGTGCTGAGGCAGAATTCGGCCATCGCCGTCCAGATGGGGCCAAGGTTGGATTGGCCGAAGACCCTCACCCCTAACCCCTCTCCCTGGGGGAGAGGGGAACCGGATCCGGTTACTCCCCCTTCTCCCGTTCTGGGAGAAGGGGGCTGGGGGGATGAGGGCTCTGGGGGATAAAAGCCCCATTCGCCTTGGTTTTGGCGATGGATTCCGGTCTGCTGAAGGACGGAATAGTACATAGCCACCTCTGGGCCATAGCCTTCTAGGCCCAAACGCTCGACGTTGGGATTTTCCAGCATGGCTTCGATCAAGATCCGCCGCGCCTTGGCCCCCTGGGTGGTGAGGGTGCGGCGGTTGATCAGCTCATTCCACAGGATGGGGGTTTGGGGGTAGGTACGGTCGCACACCGCCGATAGCAGGGCGTTAAAGTCCGTGACGCTGCCGATGGCCTGGGGTTCGCCCTCCACCCAGCAGGCATTGTGGTGGGTGCCAAAGTTAAAGGCTTGGGCCAGGGTATCGTCGAGCAGTTGCTTGAGCTGGAGGCGACGGTGGCGCACTTCTCGCAGGGCCACCTTGTCGCTTTGTAGGGCGCTTTCGCGGCTGTGGATTTGGCACAGGGCGCGGTATTCCTGGGCGCGAATCGTCAGCAGGGGCAGGTTGGCCGCTGCGATCACGACCAGGGGTTTGTCGTCGGCGGTATGGGCGGGCACGGGGCTAGGGGGCGTTTCGCTGAGCCAGTAGGCCACCACGCCATCGCAGTCGGCTTGGGTGCAGGTCAGGGTGGCTAAGTCGCCGCTGGTGGCCAGGTAGTGGCGCTCAAAGTAGCGCAGGGTTCCGGTGCGGTAGCTATGGCGCTGGGCCACCAGGGGCTTGAGGGGGTAGGTCTCGGTGAGCAGGTCGGCTAGGGGTAGGGTGTCCTTGGCGATGTATTGGCTAATCGCCCCTTCCACGTCAAAATCCGACCCTTCCCACAGGCGCAACTCATCCATCGCCCGCCGATAGGTGACAATGCCCTGCTGATGGGTGACCACATTGATCTGGGCTTCCCAATGCTCTAGGGCGGCGGGGTCAGGCGCATCCACCAGGGCCAACTTCACCAGGGGGAGGGTGGCGCGAAACAGGCCCGTACTCGTCACCAAGTTCAGCAGACCAATGGTTTTCAGCAGAGCCACGGTCTCGGCCCCTCGGTGCTGGGCATCGGCCACCAGGGTTTGAATCTCTAGCCACCGCTGAAGACCGGGCCGCGACCCCATCCCGGCTCCTAGGGATTCCACAAAATAGTCGTAGAGATGGTGCAGTTTGAGGGTGGGGAGTGCCCTTACTTCTAGATTCTCGTCCTGGGGGATGGCCCTCACCCCCGGCCCCTCTCCCCTGGAGATAGAAGGGATTTTGGTACTTTCTAGAAAGTGCTGGAAAGCGTGGGGTTCGGCGCTGGTGAGGAAGGTGAAGAGAGAGCGGTCATTCTGGGCGTAGCGGATGCAGAGTTCTGGCAGCACTAGGGCCGCGAGGGGGTGGAGCGGGTAGGTTGCCTCCAGCAGTTGGGAGGACAGTTCGGTGAGGTTGGCTTTTTCGCGGAGGACAGCGCACCAATCCTGGGTCTGTTGTTGCACCGGGAAGGAGAGAACGTCGCCCTCGGTGCGCTGGATGGCCTGCCCCATCAGCCGCAGCATTTGCTGAGAAGACTCGGTGAAGGGAATATCCTCAAAGCGGCCCTGGATTTTGGCCCACTCATTCTTTTCTACCGCTGCCAGTCGTTGGCCATAGTCGGCAAAGGATTGGTGCAATAGCCCAAAGATGTAGAGTCGGGTGCCTTTTTTCCGCGACAGCTCCGCCAACTGCTGAAGCAGGTAAAGGTCGGCGGTGCCCTGGTGTTGGGTGGCGTGTTCTAGGGATTTGCCCAGCTCGTCAATGACCAGAATGATGTCGGTATCGACGACCTCCGCCAACTGCTGAATCACGGTGAGAATGTCGCGGTCGCTAAAGGAAACCTCACCAAATTCAAGCTCGGTGGCCCAATCAGCAAGCTGCTTCGCGGGCTGGGGTTCTCGCCCTCGCGGCCAAAAGTCTTCCGCCCCTCTCTCTAAAGCACGGACTAGGGTATGGCGTAGGGGTTCCCGCTGAGCCGTGGCGATGGCGCGAAACAGTCCTTGTTCCGGGAATTTCCTTTGCAGCGCCTCATATTCTGGGCTATCGGGCGGTAGACTCTTCCGGGCAATCTCCCAGGCCAGTTTTCGGGCCGGACTCTCCATTGGCCCAAACAGGCTAGTTAAAAATTGGGCAAAGGCAGATTTTCCGGTGCCATACACCCCGGTCAGCGTCCAAGCGGTGGTGCGTTTGCGGCCAAACATCGAGGCCAAAATGCGGCGCAGGGCATCCACAGCCCGATCCGTTAGGATGTAGCCCTCGACGGCATCGGATGCGTCAAAGTCGCGCTCTAGGTTGATGGAGCGAGCATAGCGGCGATTCACCGCCAAACAATCGGCCAAACGTTGGGAACTCACAACCTATCAACCTGCAAAATACTTGTTCAGAATAGCCTCAGACATGGCCAGCGGATCGCCTGCATACTGAAGCTGTAGCAATCCGGCACTGTCGGAAATAAACAGATCCTCCCGGCGGCGGGCCACCTGTTCGATGGCTTCGGCAATGGCAGATTCTGAGAGCTTAAACGCCCGCCCTGGGCTACCTTCCAAATGGGCCAAGCGAGAAACGCCCATCGCCGAGCTTTCGTTTTCAGAAATTCCGGCAAACTCTAAGCAGGCCGCCACCACAATCTCAGCGGGTAGGGTTTCCTTGGGGCCAACTTGAAACTCGTAGCGTCGTCCATCCCCTACGCTGTAGAGCAGGCGCAGAGCGGTGAAGGGGCAATCGATGGAGTCTTCCGTCGGCCCTTTTTTGCTGTCTTGGTCAGCATACATCCGCAAAATACAGCTCACGTCTTTTCGGAGCGAGGAGTCAGCAATATTCGCGCTAAAGCCGTTGGCATAGTCCCTCAGTTCATCAATGAGGTGTTCTGGGGTAAACTCCGCCGCCGAAAATTCTCCAAAGGCAAAGGCCCAAGCCGTAGCCGTGCAGGGGGCTTTGAGCAAATTCCAGTGCAGCAGCCACAAACTAGCCGGGTTTTCTAGAAACGGATCCCAGCCGTCATCATCGAGCAGTTGTTGCCCCAACCGCGCTGGCCGAATCTGCCCATCTTCCTCCGTCAACACCTTGAAGGCGTTGCACCAGTAGCGAATGGAGCGCACCATGTTTTTTCCCACCCCTAGCAAAACTGGGGCATCGTCTCTAAGAAAAATGCCGGGATCCGCGAGGGCAAGATCATAGCCCTTTTTGAGCCAGCCAAACCGAGGATGAAAGGTCTCATGGCGGGCAAAGACCGCTGGGGCTTGGGGCTTTTGGGTAAGGGCGGCTTTGGCCATGGCGATAGATCAGACGTATTATTTAATTATGACTTGTCTAGGGTGTTTTTCACCGTTGCTGAGCTGGCGCGATCTCCAGGACACCGGGCCAAGCCATCCTAAACCAAACTCTACAGATCGTGGTAGCCCGCGTACAGCAACGTCCCATCACCGGAAGGTCTGCCAACCGTTGAGTTCTCCCAGGTTCGGTAGGATAAGAGCCATCCAGCATCATTCCGTGGAGGTTGCCCCAGTCCATGGCCAAGGTATCGACAGACCCGCCAACCTACGTAGACCTGTGCCAGCGCAGTGCTGTAGGCAAGCGCCTGCCGGATGCCCTTTATGTCCATGTCTCAGCCCTAACGCACCTTGACCCTGCTCTACAGGCGGTGGAGCACCGGGCACGATCCAGCACCCCTTTGGCGAACCGGGCCACCCTGGTCAAATTCAGCCTCGACAAACCGCAAATCGCCTACCTGTTTTACCCAAACTTTGACACCGAGGCTCACCCCGCTCTCCAGCACAGCATTCAGGTCAATCTAGACACGCTTCAAGCGACAGAGCGCGACTACAGCACCACCGACAATCCCCCGGTTCTCCACCGCAAAGAAACCTTCGTCGCCCCTGATTATCCTCACTACGCCACCTTCGCCCACCTCACTCAGCAGCAAGTAGCGATGGGGCTGCTCGACAATTCCCGCGAAATTGGCACCCAGTTGAATTGGGAACGCCGCCTCGCTCAGCATGGCATCGAAATCCATCACCACGCCCTGGCTTGCCCGATTCGAGGGAACCAAAAGGCGAAACCCAACATTCAGCGGCACAGAGCCGCCATCTCTCGCGTCACCGCCTCCAAACCCGTTCGCCTTGCCGTGGAAGCGGGCCTCTTCCCGCCGAACACCACCTACTTCGACTACGGCTGTGGCCACGGGGCCGACATCGAATACATCCACCGGATGGGCCTTGCCAGCTCCGGTTGGGATCCCCACTTTCGTCCCGATATTCCCCACCGTGCGGCGGATGTGGTCAACCTCGGCTATGTCATCAACGTCATCGAAGACACTGCCGATCGGCGAGAAGCCCTCATCAACGCCTGGGGGTTGGCCCAGAAAGTGCTGATCGTCGCCGCCCAAGTGCTCATCGACGACCGCACCCGTGGGGTGATGGCCTACGGCGACGGCATCATCACCAGCCGCAATACGTTTCAGAAATACTATGAGCAGGAAGAACTCAAAGCCTACATCGACCAAGTGCTAGGGGTCGATGCCATCCCCATTGCCCTGGGCATCTACTTTGTGTTTCGCGACGACGCCCAGGCCGAAACCTTCCGGGCCTCCCGATTCCGTTCCCGCGCCACGGCCCCCCGCATTCGCCTCAAGGTCAGCAAGTTTGAGGAATACCGAGATCGCCTCCAGCCGTTGATGGACTTCTACACGGATCGCGGTCGCCTGCCCACGGTGGAGGAACTGGGGACGGACACCCTCGCCCCCCTCCAAGACACCTTTGGCAGCATCAAGCGGGCCTTCACTGTCGTTCTCCAAGCTACCGATGCCGGGGAATGGGACGCCATTGCCGACAAGCGCCGCAACGATTTGCTGGTGTATCTGGCCCTCAGCCACTTTGGCAAGCGCCCAAAATTCAAGGATCTCTCGCCCGACCTTCAGCAGGATATCAAAGCCCTCTTCGGCAACTATCAGCAAGCCTGCACCGCCGCCGACCTGATGCTGATGAGCCTGGGACGGATGGAGCTGATTGAAGAACGCTGTCGGCAAAGTCCGGTGGGGCAGCAGCGGCCCAACTCCCTGTGGGTGCATGTTTCCGCCTTAGATCAACTCGACCCGCTGCTGCGGCTGTACGAAGGCTGTGCTTCCCGCACCATTGGCCGACCGGAGGAAGCCACGGTGGTCAAATTCCATGTCCAAAAGCCCCAGATTACCTATCTGGAGTTTCCTAGCTTCGACAAGGAGCCTCACCCGGCCCTCAAAACCAGCATGGTCATCTCCCTACGGGATCTCCACGTCCGCTATCGGGACTACGACCCCGACAACCCGCCCCTGCTGCACCAAAAAGACCAGACCCTCACCCCCGATTATCCCGACTACGCCAAGTTCGCCAAGCTCAGCCAACAAGAGCAAAAGTGGGGGCTGCTCGATGACGTGAAGGCCATTTTTGACCGTCGCGGCTGGGAGCAATGCCTGCTAGAGCATGGGGCCGAGCTAAAAGGGCATCGAGTAGTGCGGCGCAAGCAGACCGATTAAACAGGCGACAAATTCATGTCGATGACGATCTTCATGCTGAGGCTAAGGGCACCTCGATTTCGTCAGCTCGCCAAGCCGCGTAGGAGAGGGCTTCATAGATATCTTCTCGCTCCAGATAGGGATAGGCTTGGAGGATAGCCTCGATGGTTCGACCCGCTGCTAAAAGGCCAACGACGGTACCCACAGTCACCCTCAATCCACGAATGCAGGGCTTTCCCCCCATGACTTCAGAATTCAAGGTAATTCGAGTTAGGGATTGAACTGTCATACCCGGTATCTCGGTAGAGGTAATCCCCATCATAAGAATTACCCTCGGATTGTGCTAGACAGCAAGATAGTCTGAGAGGGCGTTTGAAAAGGGGGTAGGGTGTAGCGAATTACGCTAGACGCCGCACCATGATCCGGATCATGGCGATTTTGAGCATGGCCTCGGCATTTTCGGGAAGTTGCTCGTAGTCCTGCACCAGTCGTCGTGACCAGCGCAACCAGCCAAAGGTGCGCTCCACAATCCAACGTTTTTTGACGAGAACAAACCCCTTGGCCTCCTTGGGCCGTAACACGACCTCGACAATCCAGCCCAAGGTGTCCATCGTCCACTGGAGAAACTTAAACCCGCTGTAGCCCCCATCCACCCACACCAAATAAATGCGGGCCATGACCGCTCCCATCTGATGAAGTTTGTGCAATGCTAGTTTCCCACCGTCTCGTTCGCCGACACTCGCTGCTGTAATCACCACCGCCATCACCAAGCCCAAGGTATCGACTACGCAATGCCGCTTCCGTCCCTTCGTCTTTTTGGCCGCATCAAAGCCCACGGCTCGATGCACCATGGGCGCAGTGGCGACGCTTTGACTGTCCAAAATCACCTCTGATGGGCTTTCCGGTCGTCCTTCCGACACCCGTATCCAGGCCCGTAATCGGTCGTGAATACATCCCAGGTGCCGTCGTTCACCCACCTCCGATAGTACGTGTAGACGGTTTGCCACGCCGGAAAGTCGCTCGGTAGATCTCGCCAACTGCACCCTTGCTTGACAAGGTAGAAGATGGCGTTCAGCACCGCCCATAAGCACACCGTTCGGGGCCGACCTCCGAGCTTAGCCGGGGGCAATAGGGGAGCAATCAACTCAAACTGGTCGCGGGTCAAGTTGCTGGTGTAGGCTTTACTCATGGCTCTCACGGGGTTGAACGTTTGTATGTACAGCCTATACCGTGTGAGCTTTTTTACTGACTATGCGGCTTTTCAAACGCCCTCTGAGGGCCGCTTTTGGGGGATGCTGCACACCGAGCCACGAGCCACTCGCCACGAGAAAAGTCACTGTGCATTGGTATTTAATCCTCTTCTCGGTGGCAGTCCATTTTTTGAAAGAGACCAAATATCCCGTTTATGCTGGGGGCCATAGCTGATATGAATCGGTCGATCTACCCCATAAAAATAGAGTAAATCAAAGGGCAGTCCTTGGGCCACAATCCATCGCACCAGGTCATCGCTGGGCAAGTCGAGGATGCGGAAATCGCAGGCGGCACCGAGGCGTTCACAGTAGTAGCGCCCATTCCGGTTCTTCTCGTAGGCCATGTGTTGATCGAGGCTGGGGGTGGTGATGCCGTACTTTTTCCCGGTTGTGGGGTCTTTTTGGGCCAACCAGCGCTTGAGATCTACCGAGCAAAAGCCGTAGGTAGGCTGAAAGCGCTCCCGCCCAAACTGGTCTATCACTGGGTCAAGGATGTTGTTACACAACGCTTCTAGAGCTGGCAAGGTCTCCGCTAGATTTTTGGGAAATGGGTCAATCTGATCCGCAAACCGCTGATAGGTCTGCGTACAGGTGCAGAACTCCTCCAGGGTCAAATACTTGCCCATCAAGCTTGAGCTGTCCATCGTCTTCCCCTTGATCAGTACGCTTTCGTTCTACTGAATTCTCCTGCGTCTCTGGATTGGGTTAAGGCATTTTATGCAGCGGCTCCAGTCGCAAAAATCCCTGTGCCCACTATTCCGCGACGTTGGGTAAGGAAAATCCCCGTTTCAGGGCTTTCTCCTTCAACTGAGGGTCTGTAAGCTAGATTCGTCCTGCTCCCCTCAACTTCACCATGCTCAATCTCATCTACACCCTGCCCAGAGCC
>NZ_CP046159.1 GCF_016403105.1 Leptolyngbya sp. BL0902 | reverse complement strand
TCATCGGTCGCAAGATGGCGATCTACGTCGGCGATCAACTCGTCTAGTTCGGTTGCAGAGAGCTGCACTGAAATACCTCGCTTGTTCGTCCAGGTGGAGATGACAGCCTGAGTCGCTGTAACCAAGGCCCCAGTGTTGAGAGGATGTTCACGCTTTTCGGTGGGTAGCTGGTCGTAAATACCCTGCACCAACTCTAGGGAACTGGGGAGTTCGGCAATGCCGCCAAAGATGCCCAGGATTTGGTTTTCCATACGGCCCACTCGGCTAGAAACAGCGCCATAGCGGGTGGTGAGCAGAATGTTGCCCAGAGCGTAGCGAAGTTCATCCACCGTGACATCTTTGAAGGTGACGATATCCAAAAAGTGGACACCGGGTTTGATATATTCGCTGGTGTTGAGAGCAGTTGAGGCTTTGCCTTCTTCGTCTCGCATCGTGCCTGTTTCAAAGATGGCGTTGATGGTGCGATCTCCAATTAACTCTGTCGAGGGCAATACGCTAAAGGCATCTTCTGTCCACACCCGGCTTTTTTGTGCGCCTTCGCCACCAGCGGCAAAGCCGTAGAGAAAGCAGTCAATGCACATCTCACAGGGGGCATTGGTGTTGAGAGAACAGATAGAGTTGCCTTTGGGGTCGGGATACAGGAGATCGTGAACCCGCAGAAACTCCCGGCCTTTGCGCCGCTCTGGGGCAATCTGCTTGCGTTTGGTCATCACCAAGCGGGGAATGGTGGTGGGATCTGTTGTCCCAGCCTGCACGTACTCGCTGCACATGGGTTCCCCCGTGCCCTCGGTGCGGAAGATGGTTTCTGATTGGGTGGTTCGCAGCACCACAGCGCCAATAGTGCGGCCTTTGGGAAAGTTTTCGTAGGTGGTAGCGAGAAAGGGTTGCAGTTTTTCGATAGACATGGTGATTGCTCCTAAGCTTGTGCGGATTCGGTTTCAGATTGAGCCTTCAGTTCTTTACGGGCTTCTTGGAGGAAGAAGAGGTAGGCAGCTTCCAGCGTTTTGCTATCGCTCAACAGGCGATCGGGACGGGAATGATAAACCTCGACAAACAGTTCTTTCAGCACGTTGTAGTATTGATGAATTTGCTCATACTTGGTTGCCCCGACACCATGCTCTCGAATGCGATCAAGGCGATTATGATATTGCTGTACCAAGGCTGCAAAAACCGTATCCCAGTCCATGTGAGCCTTGCGGGCGCGAACGGCCTTGATGAATTCTGAAAAGGGTTCGACCTGGGCAGTGCGGCGGAACGAACTACCGCGCAACTTACCCACCTCCGCAATGTGAGCCGCCTGTTTGAGGTAGCGGGAAACGCGATCGTGTTCTTCTGACATTAGACTCTCCAAAAGTTGGGTTAAAGGTTCCTTAATGCGAATCCAGACAGCTTCTAAATTAGGATTCTCCTGTTCGCGTAATAGCCAGCGCAGTAGGACGTGGTAAAACTCTAGTGGTCTCCTGGCTGAACGAGCTAGATCGTACAGACAATCATCCTTCTTTGGAAGACTAGCTACAGCTACTGACAATTGACCTAGGCACCTCAAACGTTCTAAGACCCGTTCAACGGTAACTACTGAGAGTCTCTCTTCTTCCGGTAAATGGCCATCACGCAAATATTGACCTGAGCCTAACAAAGGCTGTAGCGTTGACGGAATACCTTCTACACGTCCAAAAACTTCCCAACTGGGTTCGATTTCCAAGTTGGCACTCAGGATAAGCGGAAAGCTAACATCAAGCGCCAAACTAATTTCAAGCCCTAACCACAGAGACTTAATTAAAGCTACTGAGTTATTGACATCGCCCCAAACAATAGGAATTGTGACTGTTGAATGAATAAACTCAGGGCGTCTAGGTAAGGCCAATCCAACTACCTTATTTGGCTTAAAGATGATTTCCTGATTTTGGTAAAGCTTTAACTCGTCAATTGTGACAGGGCCAAATTCATGATTCTGAGCTATCTGATTAAGTTGTTTTATCCAATGAATTTTCATCTCATTGCTAGACCCCTTGGGCAAAGCAAAGTGCAGGTACAAGGGAGCCTGTTTGCTGGCCTTTGGGAAATTAGCACCTACCGTTAGTAATTGATAGCCCAATGCCGATAAAGCATCTCCCCGGCGTTTTGGCTCGGCACTCATACCCCCCGGTAGTCGGTTTGAGAACGACTGCACCTTAGTTTCTGGGGGCATTTTGGCAGAAATCAGTTCTTCCACCTGAGCCGTTGAGGTTGGCCCCAGAGAGCAGCGCAGGCGTGGGTTGGCCTCGATATAGCTGGTGAGTTCAGACCAGCCTTGCCAAGTCGAGGGATCGGCGAAATTGAGTAACTGGGCTACGGCATTCACCAATTCTGAAGGCACCGAGGTATCTTCAGTTTGCCGGAGCTGAAAGGAATCTCGCAACAGCGGGGCGATCGCAGCCTGACCTTGAGGCACGGCTTTGGCTGCAAACAGGCATCGCCCATATTGAGCATTAAATGCCTCTAAAGCAGACCGCTGATCTGGGGTAAGCCCAACTTGTTCCGCAATGCGATCCCAGGCATCTTTGGGGCTAAGGGCAGCTTCTCGATAGCTTAGGTAAGCCGCTTTTAGTCCTTCGGAAACGGCAAACTCTTCAGCATTGGAGATTGGCAGAAGACCCAATTCTGCCGCTGCCATAACCGCTCCTTCACCCGCTTCGCCACCATATTTTTGAACATCCTGATAAACTTTGTCGGTCTTATAGCCGCTGAACTTCTTGACGAGCAGAGCATCTACTTGTTCAATGGCGGCATCAGGATTTTGCTGGACGGCTTGGGGGTCAACTTTAATGCCGTCTTTGCTGGCTTTGACCAATTGTTCCACGTTGCCGCTAAAAACTTGGTTGATTTTGCGATGCCATTTTTTCGCGATCTCTAGCGTCAAATCTTCTTCAGGAAAGTGCTCCCCGATAAAAAGCTGACCATCTGGATCAATAGATAAGGTAGCCAGTCCCCGCTCATGGAGAACCTCTTCACAGGCTGCTAAGAGTAGAGCCGTTAAGTAACCTCGGTCTTCTGACAACCCCACTTTGAACAAGTGTGTATCCTTTTGTAGGGCTACCGTTAGCTCATTTTCAACCTTGCGAATGCGCTGTTCTTCAGGAATGCCTAAGTCATAGAGATCACCACCGATGAGCATTGCGGCCCAGCGCTGAATGTTGGGATCTTCGGGCAAAAAGCGCATACCATCGCTGGCGTTGTGCCCAGAATGGCGTTCAATCAGCCGACGCACCAGATCTAGGTCTTCATCCGTTTTAACCCAGTCAGCCACACCAGCCCTTTCGAGTTGTTCTCTAAGAAATAAATGATCACGAGCAAGTGTTTTTACATTTCTTTTTTTGGAATCTAGCTTATTCAGATCATGAACTGCGGTTGCCGCTAAGATTAGTGCACGCTTATCATCAGGCACCTGAGCAATTCTGCTGACAGTCAACACAAACTGACAAGCCGAGTCAAGATGTTCTGCTAGGCTGCGACCTTGACGACTGCCATGTTGAGCATGACCAGTGTGGTTCTTATATATCTCTGGCCTAACCTTGTAAAAATACTGCTCATCTATCGTTTCTGCTGGTTGATATCGACCAAGAATTCTTGAACGCATTGTTCCAAATCCATCTCCACAGAGGACGGTACAAAAGGTAAAATTGCAACTCAATACGGCTTGAGTTTGCCTATTTCTCTTGATCTATGGCCTTTTCTAGATAGTCCATCCAAGGAATCACATCTCCTTCTCCATCTGGAAACGGCTCATATTCTTCTTCTCGAATGAGTCGATCTAGCTGAGCTAGCTCTCGCTCGCATTGCTCACGCATTTCTCGGTATGTAGCCAATCGCCTGCTCTTAGTGCCCCAGTAATCCATAAGACGCTGCTCCTAGGTAGGGCATACCTACAGGGCGCTAGGCATCTGCCTATACAGAATCCTGAGGATGCCTTGGGTCTGCATCCCTATGCTAGCAGTAAATAGCGTTAAGTGTCAGGTTACTTATTTGAGTTCCGCTAACTCTGAAGATGCGATAGACTTGTAATCCAAGCTCTAAGCCAACTCTAAGTCCTGCCTAGGGATTGAAATAAGTGCCACGTTACTTAGGGCTTCTCCCTTCAACCCCTCTTAGGGATTGAAGGCCAGGGCTTGCTCTGGCCTTGATATTTAGGTGTTTCCGCGAATGTAAGTGCATCTTGACCAACTCCTAGCTAACTGACGATTCAAGCTTGTAACCCTGAAGAGCAGTGACCCCCTTCAACCCAAAATCTGATCAACTGTGAACTGAGCATCAGCAAGCGCCTGAAACTCAAGCCCATCCCCTCGTCGAAACGTCTGCACCTGTTGGTATCCATCGCCACTCGGCTCTCGATAGACCTCCACCGCGCCCGCCTTCAGGTCTACCATCCAAACCTCCGCAATGCCATCTTGGGCATAGAGCGGCACCTTCACCGTGCGGTCAAACTCAACCGTGGTATCCGCAACCTCCACCAGCGCCAACACATCATCGGCTTGGGGGTGGGCCGTGGCATAGAAATCGGGTCGCCGTCGCAGAAGGGCCACATCAGGCTGAGGCGCTGAGCGATGGCCTAGCCGAATTGGGCTTTGCACCCGCACCATGACCCTGGCCGACAGTCCTAACACCAACACCTTATTCAACCGATCAACACAGGCCGCGTGCTGTCTACCCACGGGCGACATTTCGATAATGTCCCCTTGCAGTAGCTCAACCCGGTCTCGATTCGTCAAAATGCCAGACTCAACCATCTGGTGATATTGGCCGACCGTAAATTTCTTCCGCAAGATTTCGACTGCCATCGTCCTTTACCTCAATCGCCTTGCCCCATGCCCAATCGTTTTGTCGCCAGTCCCTCACACTGCCGCTACTCTTCTGCATTAATCCCAATCGATGGTGTAAATGGGGAGCGTCCCCACAAAAAGACACAAAACAGAACAGTTCTCTAACAGCTCTTTATCTGCCTTTACAAAGTACACGTACTTACTTGCATGGCTCCATACTGGCAGAAGTATCATGGAAGAATCAAGAGAATTAATGAGAAAGTGTACGTACATTTGGGTTTTCGTTGGCTATGACCCGCCAAAAACGTTCTATTACCTTGTCCATCGACGAAACCGAAAAGGCCCAGCTAGAGCAATTGGCGCTCGATTTTGGCCAAAATTGGGGAGACCGGCCCAATATCTCCAAGCTGCTCAAGGCCATTGCCACAGGCAAGCTACGGCTGGCGGCTAACCACGATTGGGACAAAGATCGGATTGACCGTCTTGCCCGTGGGCTCAACCTATTGAAGGATGAGGGTTATTGGGAGGAAGCCTTGACCTTGGCCCAGCTCTTGCTAGAGCGGAGTGAGCTCAACTACCCACTGCGCCAAGAACTGCAAGCCTGGGTGGATCGCCCCGGCATTCCTTGGCGACTTGAGATTGACCGTTGCATTCGCCAGCAGCGCCCCTTTCGCCTCACCTATCAGGATGCCGCCAATCGGGTGTGGCATTTCACCGTGCGCCATGCCAAAATCGAGCGCTACGAAGACCACCAGTACCTCCACTGTTGGTGCGACGAAACCGAAGGCAACCAGGATATAGCCCCTCTTCATCACAACTGGACTTTCCGCCTAGACCGCATCCCCGACGAGGCTGTGCTCTCTCCAGCGGCGGGGCCGTGGCAGCCAGAACTCAGCTACCTTGAAGTGGAGTTCTTTTTAGTGGGCGGGTTGGCCTTGGGCTATCGCTCTAAAACCAAGGCCGACATTATTAATGAGTGGCAGCCCGAAACCCAGCGGCGGCGAGTCGTGCGGCGCATCAGCAATACCTTTTGGTTTCTGCGGGACGTGCGCCGTTATGGGGCCGATTGCTGCATCGCCAGCCCTGCCGATCTGCGGGAGCGGTTTGTGCAAGAGCTGGAACAATGGATGGCGAGCTATCGCGAAGAAAAGCCATAATCAATCTCCTCTTTGCTAAAGCCAAGGCACAAGGAGGGGTTTGACACGACCAGGGGGAATCACATTCACTTAATCGCTCAATCAGCTAATCAGTTAACTGATTAATCACTTAGCCAGCGAAGCACTTAAGTATCATGGCGAAGGGCTGGCCTGTAGGCACGGTGCCAAGTCTTCAGCCCATGGAGGGCAATTCCCAGCAAAAGGACATACAACAACGAGAGAAACCGTACCTCTTTGACGTAATACAGGCCAATGGCGATGATATCGACCACAATCCAGTAAAACCAGCTTTCAATCCGTTTCTGGGCCATCAACGCCATGGCCGTAAAACTCATGACCGTGGTGATGGCATCCAGGAAAGGGAAGGCGGCGGCCTCTGGAAACCACCGGGGTAGCCAGGTATGAATCTCGCCCATCATGCCTCCTAGGGCCAGCCCTACCCCTAAGGTTGCGCCCAGGGTTAACACACTTTGGCGACGAGGGCTGTAAAAAAATCCTGCGGGACTGGCTTCGGCGGTACCTTGCCGACTCCACCACCACCAGCCATAGACGCTGACCACTAGGTAATAGACCTGCTCTAGGGCATCGGAGTAGAGCCGAATTTGATAGAACAGACTCATATACGACAGCACGCTGAGGATGCCAACGGGCCAGGTTAGCCTCTGCTTGCGGGCCATTAACCCAACCGACCACAAATAGAGGAGTGTCCCCACCAGCTCGATGTAGCTCATGGGGTAGCCCAGCAGGGTAAAGGCGATGGTGTTGATGCTCAGCAGGTCAGTCATGGGCAATCGGCACCGAATCTAGAAGGTTATGGTACTTCTGAAACTGAGCCAGCACCTTCTCCGCCTGACGAATCCGGCGTTGCAGGTCGCCGCTGACCCGAAAGAAGGGGATCCGCCGCACCAGCAAATCGCTGACAATTTGCTTTTGAAAAACGTCTCGGTTGCCCGCCCCCGACCGATCCCAGGTGTCATCGTAGGGAATATCGGTCTCGCACAGAAACACCAGGTCATAGCGGGCGGAACAGCGGTTAGCAAGCTCTGTTAGATAGGGCGTAGCCGTGCCGTGGTAGTACAGCGAGAAGCGGTAGGTGGTAAGGGCGTTGGTGTCGGTGAACAAATAGCGGTTCGCCTGGGCGAGGTGGGACTCTTCTCGCTCTAAATGGCCCACGGCAATCGCTTCCAGTTGTTCCAGGGACAGCCGCCGTTCGACTTGATGGGTTTCCCAATACTCTCGGCCATATTCCGGCATCCAGCGGGTGTTGTGGCACTGGGCGAGGACTTCCGCCAGGGTGGTTTTGCCCGTGGAGGGTGCCCCTAGGAAGACGACATGGGTAATCAGGTCTCGGTAGACCAGGGGATGCAAAAACTGGCGATGTTCATAGGGACTGGCACGGATTTGGGTGGCCGAAATGGGAACAGCGGTACGGATTTCCCAGGTAGACTGCGGCGTCCAGTCCACTAAGCGATTGACGGCCCCCAGCGCCACACTCATGTGCTCACCATAGAACTCCCTGGAGTAGAAATGGGTCACGCGCTGGCCCTGAAGCTGCCGCAAAACGTAGGTTTCATGGGCTTGCTTAATGGCTGGCGTATCGCCAATCTCGGTTGGCCCATCCCAAGCTTCTATCACCTTGACTGTCGGATAGAGCTGCCGCACCCAGTTCGCCCGCACCGACAGCGGCACATCCGTCGTTTCGGGGCAATCGTAGACCATGACGATCACCTCATCCATCTCGGCAAGGGCTGTTTCGATCAAACATTGATGCCCCCGATGGAGGGGTGCAAACTTGCCCAGGGTGAGTCCGCAGGTGGTCATAGTGGGTATTCAGAGGATGGCCTTTGCCCCTCCAGATTCTAATCCTCGACCGCTCAATCAGTTAATCAGTTAACTGATTAATCGATAAATCGCTTAAGCGATCAGTCTACATTGATGACTACGAGCCCTAGGGCTAGGGACGATACCTTCCATGGATTGCAGACTTCACCATTCAGGTTCTTCACCAGGCACAAGGTTCAACGGGGAACGATGAAGGTTCTGAGGATAGTGCCATCACAATCTCCCTTAAGCCATGAACAGCTTCGCCGATCCGTGTTCCTAGCTCATAACGATTAACCAATTAAGCGCTTAATCAATTTGCCGCTTAATCACTTAATCAGAGAATCAAGTCAGCGGTTAAGCGATAGAATAACCTGACATTAGTTAATCGGCTAATCGAACAAGTGGTCAACTAACTAACTGATTAATCGCTTAAGCAGATAAGCCCATGATTATTACCGTTGCTGGCTTCAAGGGCGGAGTTGGTAAAACCACCACCGCCATTCACCTAGCCGCTTACTTTGCCCAAAAATCTGACAAGACGCTGTTGGTGGATGGTGACCCCAATCGGTCTTCACTCTCCTGGGCCAAGCGGGGTACCCTGCCGTTCCAGGTGTGTGATCTGATGGCCGCCGCCAAAGCCTCTAGGGGCAAAGATCACGTCATTGTGGATACCGAGGCCCACCCCGATGAAGCCGAACTCGAAGCCCTGGCCGAAGGCTGCGACTTGTTGGTGCTGCCCTCCACCCCCGATGCCCTGGCCCTAGAAGCGTTGTTGGCCACCGTGGATAACTTACACAACCTGGCCTCCTACGGTGTGGTGTTGACCATGGTAGACAGCCGCAAAAAAGGAACCGCTCTCCAGGCCAAAGAGACGCTTAAGCGCTTAAGCATTCCTGTGTTTCAGCAGATGATTCGCCGCTTAACCGCCTACGAAAAAGCGGCCCTGGCCGGGGTGCCTGTGTATGACACTGGGGATCGGTTTGGCCGCATCGCCTGGGGAGAGTATGAATCGCTAGCCAAGGAGATTGAGCGCCATGTCTGATACCGCCAATATGTTTGACAAACTGGCCCAGAGCCGCCAAAAAGCGAAGGCCACCCCAGAGCCCATCGCAGAGGATACTCCCAAAAAACGTCAGCGCAAGGCCACTGGCAAGCGCTCTGACCCAAACTACGTTCAGGTGGGGGCCTATATCCCCATTGAACTCAACAAACAGGTTAAGCGGCAGCTGATAGACCTCGACCAGGATTTCTCTGACCTTATCGCCGATTTGTTGGAGCAGTGGGTTCAGGATCAAGGCGCTTAAGCGAATAATCAGCTAACCAGTCAATCAGTCAATCAGTCAATCGATTAAGCAATTATCCCAAACGATTCAAAGGATTCCCTTGCGCGACGGGGACACCGTACACCTGTCCTCACGACGGGGCGGGCCGTCCATGCGCGTCTTAGGCGAAGCCTGCCTGAGCGGAATCGTCGCGTTATGGGTCGTAGCCAACCGATTCCAGAACCCTCCTTCCCCTAAAACTCCCAGGTGTGGTCTGGGGAGTCCAGGGCGACTTCCACCTTAGCCAAATCAGCTAAGTCATTAAACGGGCTAGTTTTAGCCAGATCCACAAGGCTGCTCAACACCGCCGCCAGTTGATCGTTGTCTCCAGCAGCAATCGCTTGATCGGCTAGGGCAAAAAAATTCCTGAAGGTCTCGGCCCGCTCATCAAACGCCCGGTCAAGAAAATGCATCATCACAGCCCGCCGCTGCTCAATCGTGGCTAGAGCGGCTTTCTCCCAGGCAGCAATTTCTCGGCGCTTGGTACGCTCCTCCTGCATTACCCGCTGGTAGTTGGCATAGGCATCCACCAGTTGGTTCAAGCAAGCTGCTGGGTTGAGCAGTGGCATCACCCCGTTCGCCGTATGGAAAAGCCGATAGGTCATGCCTTATCCTCGCTGATCGTGCCTTTGTCGCCTGTGTCTCCAGTCAGAGACCGATACTTCGCCTGAATATCGAGGGAACCCGGATTCATCTGCCCTGCCGCATCCAGCACGGGTGTCTGGGTGATGTCGGCAATCGCCTTCATCAACAGCGCCACCTGCTGAAACAACTGGGCATCCCGTTTCCGGTCAAACGGCTGTGACTCCAGTCTCTGTAGCCCTTTTAGGGCCTGATCATTTAGCGTTTCCAAAATTGCCCATAGCTCAGCGAGGCGGCGTTCTATCTGATCAGCAAACGCCTGGGCCGCTTCCATCTTGGCAATTGTAGCTTTAACCTCAGCCTTGTACTTGCGGGCTCTGGTCAGGGCCTTTTCCCCCTCACTGCCAAGGACAAATCCACCAATGGCCAGGGCTGGCCCTAGCGTAATCCCTCCTAGCACCATCGACCCCAAAGCCATACCGCCGCCACCTGCCGCTAAAGAGCCACCCCCAAACCAGGCCAACATCGCGTTGGTAGCTGCCGCTCCGCTGAGGGACGAAATGGCCGTTCCTGTACTGGCGACGCCTATCGTGGTGGCCAGGGTCATCGCCCCGCCATAGCCTGCCGCCGAAGCCGCGATAGCCGAGACTCCCCCTTTGAAGTATTGCTCGGCCTTGATGGCCGCAGACTTGTATTGATTAACCTGCTGCACCGAGACTTCTAACCCTTCAAGGAATTCCTTATCCGACATGGCGGCCTGTCGCCCGGTAGCCTCGATGAAGCGAACAAAACGACCCACCGTGTCCTGAAGAATACCGAGCTGAAATTCACCGTAGTCCTTCGCCCGCGAGTTCACTTGATCCCAGCGCTTCTCTAAGGCGCTAACGGCGTCTTCGTGGCGTTCCTTGGCGCGTTTCGCCTTGCCCTCTGCCTTCTTCATCTTCGACACACCGTCAACCCCGGCAGCGGCACCGTAAGCAGCGGATCCCAGTGCGATTGCGCCTAATATCAGCGGAATCATAATAGCCTCTCTATGGGGTGAAGAAACAAGCCTGACGGATATGGCAATCACTCCGTCATAGCGCATAGCATTGGGGGGCTAGGGATCGGTTCTGCCATACTTGCTCAAGCTTTACCAGAATGCTGGCTTACTTCATCAATCGGGCAAACATCCTAAACAAGTGTGCTCTCGGCCAGTTGATACACCATAGATTTTCCATCGATACCATCCAAAAACCTATTGGCGTAGCCACCTATCAAATCAGGGAAAGTCTGCGACCGATCTCCACCACTGTCTACCCATCGTCAAACAGCTCGCAATGGAAGTCGATGCCGCCTTGAGGAACATCGAAACTACGTCGCCAAATCCTCACCCCCAAGCGCATCCAGCATCCGCAGTCGATATAACAGCAACAATCGCTCCTCCTCCATCAATACAAACCAGCGCTTGCCCTCAAAGTGGTCGGCAATAAACTGGCGAATCGATTCCGCAGACCAACCCAAGCGCCGAATCTGATGCTGAATCTGTTCATGTAGTTCCGGGTCGTAGGCTTCCCCCTCAGACGCCTGTGGAAAAACCGATTCATCCCCCCGCACCCCCCTTTCCGGAATAAAAGAATTTGGATCCGACCCTACCCCACCCTGCGGGAACGCCCCACCCTTCATAATTTTGGCTAAAGGGTGTAATCCCTTCTTTTCCAGAGGTTCTGGCGATTGACAGGGTTCTGCCAAAATGGCCTCATCATCCGCAGAAAAGCTTGTCTCAGCGTTGATTACACCCTCTTGGTGATAGGGGTGCCAGAGGCCAAGGTGCTTGTAGAGGGTCTGCTGGCTAACGTGGGCGGTCTGGGCGATGGCCTTGGCACGGGCGGTAATTTGGTCGGGAAGGGTGCCCGCCTGCTCTAGCTCGCGGTAGGCCGTGCGGATACGGTGCTGGGCGTCTTCAGACTGGCGTTGGTTGAAGGGCACTAGGTTGTTCTTGGGGGCGCTACTCTCGCGGCTGGGGGTGGTGCCGAGGGGCCAGTAGTATTTCTCGGCGGCTTTGGCCCAAGCGGTGACTCTGGCTTCGATGTCGTGCTGGTGGCGGCAGTATTGCTCATAGCCGGGGCAACGGGTGGCGATGCGGAGGATGTAGTCAATCAGGGCTTGCCCGTCTAGCCCTTCAAAGACGCGGCCATAGCAGGCGATGGTTTTTAGCAGGTGGTTGGTCTGGCCGGGGGCCGTCCAGCCTTCGGTGATTTCGAGATCCAAGTCGTGCCGCCAGGTATCGACGGGTTGACTGCGGCGTTGGGGCCGTTTTCGGTGGTTGTCGCGGCCAATTGTCATGGCGTCGCGCAGGGTGTCCAGGTCTTGCTGGGCAGCGGCCCCGTCCCACAGCCAGAAGAAGCGAGCTAGGTTGCAGGGCAGGTCGTTGAGGGCGTCATCCAGCAAACAAGACCCGCTGCCCGGTTGCAGGGGTAGGCGATGGGCGTTGTATTCGGTAAAACTAGTCACGCCGTAGGCTTTGACGTTGGGGAAAATTTCGAGCTGTCCCGCTTTGATCTGAAACCCCTGGGCCTTGAGGCATTCTTTCAGCGCTACGGCCAGGTCAAAGGTGTTGACCAACTCGGCAAAGGGAAGATACAAATGCAGCCCATTGCGCCAGCTTGAGCGGATCAACAAGGTGCGGGTGATGCCGATGGTCTCCAGGGCGGCGCGGATTTGGGCGACCCCCTCGGCGCTGGAGTAGGCTCCCCCGGCATCGAGGTCGATGAGGGCATAGTAGGTGTCATGGGTGAAGCGGACGCCAATCAGTTGGTGGGCATCCTGCCACTGATCCCACAGGGCGCGGGGCCGAATCGGGTGGGTTTTGATCGTCGTCCAGGATGGCTTGGCGGTCGCATCCTCAGGCGGCTCGGCACTGATGACGTTCCAACGGTAGTGGCCAAAAATTTCGCACAAGCGCTGGCCAGTGGGGTCAGCGGGAAGGGGTTCTGTCGGGTGAGACGTTCTACGAGGCTTCTCACCCACACCGATAGAGGCGGTCATGGGGCTTCTCTCTCCTAAAAAAGAGCAATAGGTATTGCCCCGAGAGAAAGCCAGTGTTACGATGTGCGCATAAGGAATTTCTGCGCGACTCGGGACTGGTCCTCTCGGGTTTTCGCTTTTAAAAGAGTCGGTGGCAAGTGCCATCGGCTCTTTTGTGTATCAAGGGTCTGGTCAGGACGCTTAACACAGATTCACACCATTACCAGGGGGTCAGCCCAGAACGGCATAGATCATTGCCGGATCATAATACAGGCACCCAAACCGGGCAAGAGAACCCTCAAGATTCATCGTATCGGGGTTGTGGGGTGGATATCGATTTTCTTATGTGCAACACAAGACTGGGGTTGCCGCTCCTCGCTCTGCGGCAGTTACCAAGGCTCTAGGCCAGCGTCGCGGAGCTGCTGCCAGACCCGCCTGATGAGGCCATGACTAACCCTTTTCTTTGTCGCCCATCTCGAACTCAGACCAATCCATATCGAAAGGATCCATCTCTTCATCAGACCTCAGTGCCCGTTCTGACTGGCCCTGATTGCTCGCATGGTCCTGTTGACCTGGATGCTTTTCAGGTTTTGCAGGCTCAGCGACCATTTCAAACCGAGGTTCAGCCTGAGCATGACCGGGCTGGCGGTTAGAGCGGCCCATCGGGTGATTCGGTGGCGTAACCGAAGTGAGGTTGGGGAACAGGGATTTGGCCAGATTGAGGCGAGCCTCCAACTCATGGATCGCATCCAGCACCGCCACCCGCAGCGCTGGATGGTTGAGATCGGGGTCAACCTGAGCGACCAGTTCAGCGAGGTAGCAAATCGCAATAGCGCGAGTGCCCTTGGCTGACACATTATCGCTTCCCTTTTTTAGACGTTGAAAGACAAACGCTTCGACAGGAGTTTTAGATCGTAGCTGAAGCCGAATACTAGATTGAGTCATGACCCTATTGCGATTCAAAACAGATTCAATGCCTATCGAGCCACCGCTGCGCTTGAGGCTGACGACTCAGCGGCCTCAGCATCTGGCTCCGGAAACCTAAATTCAGCTCTCATCGCCTCGAACACACTGTAAATATCTTCGAGGCGATTAACGTATTCTGGTCTGACCTCAATCGAGTCAGGAATGTCGATGCCGTAGTCAAAATAATGCTCCAAGTCAGGCCGATAGTCCTCTAGTAATAATCCCACCGCATTCACCCCACCACCACAGAAGACGATAGCCGTAAATTCCTCATCGGAGAGCACATCATCCATCCAATTCTTCAGCCGTTCACAATAGACATGATTCGCTTTATTGAACTCCTGGCACAGCTCTCGACCTGCTTTCTCTTTCAGATCAGGGTCACTGTAGGAGGTGACACGGTAATAGGGGTAAAAGTCGTCTTTTAGACGAGCTTCAAAGACAACCGCCATCAATCGTTCAGCAGATACGCCATGGGCTCCATCGAGCATATCCAGACAGGCCCTAAATCCAAGGTTGGAGGTTCTAAACTTTTTCGGGTTGCCCCCTCGAATCACGACCGCTGTGGCATTACGATGGCCGAGCATAAACACCGCCGCATCTCGATGTTCAGGATGTTCCCACAGGAATGAGCGAGTGACACCCAATCCTTCCGGCTTACAGTCAAAGCTCCAAAGTTGAGGTTGAACGATTCCGGTCGGGCTCATAAAGCCTTGCTCAAAGGCCGATATCACTCGATACTGAAAGTCACCGACAAAATTAGTCTCATCGGAGGGCAACAAGCAGCGCACCGCAACACCAAAATCATCCGGAATCTTGTAGCCTTCCTCGATTAACCTTTGCTGAATCACCCAAACGGCACCGAGCAACTTGTAGAGCGCTTTCTCGTTTTTAGCGACATTGAGGGTGTTATACAGGGCAATCTGAGCGCCCAAATGGCCTACGGCACCAATCTTGCTCTCGTCGGGCTGACCCTTCTGATCCAAAAGTTGAACCCAACAAAACGAAGCTTGACTCTGCATCTGAGACATTTGGCCTGCGGCGGTGCGTCCGTATTGTTCCAAACTGTCCTCCGTCGCCATGATGGCTTCAGGCGGCATGGTGAAGAACTGGGGCTGATCTGACCGATGCTGATAAAAAATCTTGGTGCTGGAGCCCCCAAAATCAACGGCCAGGATGAAATGAGGTTTAGCTGTACGTGGCATAGTCACTCCAACGATCGTCTCTCTGACGCTATCTAGCCCAAATCCAACTTGACCTCTATCAAATAGGAGAGTTTGTCGAAGTTGGGACGATGAAATGAGCGCGTTTAGGTGCCGTGACATTGCTAACCACAGGCCAAGCCTGACCCCTCACTTCACGATTTGTCCTCATCCAGTACGTATCCATTCTGATGACCTAATCATGGGTGCTCCTAAGCGTACCGATGTTGCCCCCAGTGGGTCGAGTCGGGACAGCACAGTCCCCCTAAGGTTCCCCTTAGATACACTTCTGAGATGAAACGATTTTCAAACCCTATTTTTAAGGGAGTTTGCCGTCAGACTGGCTTCAGAGGCCGTCAAATTGGCTGTGTAGGAAGTCAGTTTGACTCCAGTAAACCTCGGCATCCAGCCCAAAATTGGCCCTGTTTACCCCCACTTCTAGGGTGAAAATGCCATGGGGACTTTGATAGGCAAGCAATACTTTCCTGGGCCACCTGCCCTCGACAGATGTCCAAATTCATTGAACATTCATTCAGTATCCATTTCGTGCCGATAGAGGCTCCATCGGGACAGGTTGGGGAACATCCCAGAACCCGATGGACACCCCTAGGGGAGGATAGGGAACCGTCCCAACTCGCTAGGAACTGACGAGAGGCTCACTCTGAGCAGCATGGCGATCAAGATGGCAGGGTCATGGTCAACCATCGTCAATGCGACTGAAGCAAAAACGGCCTTCATCCTAGGGAGCATCTGGCCCTAAATCTCCAACCCCAGACAGAGTAATCCCCTCCAACAGATTTGCCAAGATGCGATTATGTGAACCGTTCTTGTGAACCATGACGAATACCCATCGGCTCAGAATTCGGCTCCAAAATCACAACTACAAGGCCGTGCTGGCGGAGGCCGAGCGTCGCGGCACCGACCCCAGCCAGGTGATTGACGAGGCCATCGAGGCGACCCGGTTTACTCGCTTAACGGGTGCTCAAGTCTATGGCACTGTCCTTGCCATGAAGACACTGCTCCAGCGCATCTTAGCCAAGGCGCGGATTCAAGGGGTGGATCTAGAGGGCATGGGCCTGCCCGTTGCCGCACTGGATGAAAAACTGACCGCACTCCACGCCCTGCTCCTGGAGGCCAATGGGGTGGACCTCAGCGGCAGACCCCAAGGGGAATCCGTAGAACCGATGACCCTAGCGCAAGAACTGAGGCTAGAGATCGAGCAGGAACGATGGCAGACCCTAGACCAAGACCATGCTGGTTAAGCACACCAAGCGCAAAGACCCCCTCGGCGTGGCCCAGTACGTGTTGAATCGGTCTGAGGCCCAGGTGATTGGCGGCAACCTGATTTGCCTCGATAATCCCTACACCATCGCTCGTGAGATCCGCCATAGCTGTGCAGCGTCCCGTCGGCTTCAGTACACCACCTACCATGCCTCCCTCGCCATCGCCCCCCCTGCACAGCTATCGGATGACGGTTGGTTCCTCATCGCCAGCGACTACCTCGACAAAATGGGCTACACCCATCTGCCCTATGTGGTCGTGCGCCACACCGATACCGACCATGACCATGTTCATATCGTGGCAGGTCGGTTTGACCTCGATAAAGGTAAGCGAGTACCCGGAGATTGGGATCACTACAAAGCCGAAGCGGCGGCCCGAGAACTCGAAGTTGAGTATGGCTTGCCCCTGACTGTCTCAAGCTGGTACAAGGAACGGAAACCGCCCACGGTTGGCATGATTCGCCATGAACGAGACACGGGCCAACCTGCGGTTAAGCCTGAGCTTCAAGACCTGATTGACGACCTCTCAGGCCAAGTCGATAGCCTTGACCAGTTTGCGGATCGTCTAGAAGAAGCTGGGGTTGAGCTGATGCTTAAACCCATCAACGAGACCACGGTGGGCCTGACCTATCACTTCAAGGGACTCTATTTCAGCGCCTCTCAGCTCGGTCGTGCCTACACCCTGAATGGTCTCCGCCAGTTTCGAGGGATTGAGTCGCCCCAGGACAGTGCCGCCGTGATGGACTGGTGGGAGGGACGGCAGCGGGGTCAGGAATCTGCACAGGTTGAGCCAGGGCCAGCCCAGGTTCAGGATGAGGATCACAGTCAGCCCGAACCCGAACTCGCAACTGAATTCCCAACCCCAGCCCAGCCCGCCAGCCAAAACCAGGAACCGCCAGGTGTTGACCCATCTCTGAAAGAGCTTGAGGTGCAGCAGCGTCAGGTCCAGAAAGATGAAGACCGGAAACGGAAAGCGCAGCAGCGACGGCAGAAGCAGCGCAATCGTCAGATGGAACTATGAGCAATGGCCCCCGGTGACGACACCCAATCACTCAGGAGTCCAGGGCTACTTCGGTTGAGCAACGGAAAGATTTTGGTCATGAAGACTGAAACTGTTCCAAGTTAAACCCTAAATAGGGCAGGCCGTCTTATCGTCCTGCGAACGACCAGATTTTTTTCTGCTGTGACTAAGCCTTTGCCCGCTTGCGATTGAGCCGACTTCACCACCGTATCGAGCATGGTTAACTCGTTTCTGAGCCGAGCCGCGAGTACCGAATACTGGCTCATAGCTCGATCCCCTGTTCAATGCCTGCTTGCAGGTGAGGACTGGCCGCTTCGGCCTCTACCAGATCAATCTCGAACTCTGGAAATTCCATTAAACGAGCGACCGCCTGGAAGTAGACAGAAGCTGGTAAGTCCCAGATAGCCAGGTCTAAATCGGAGGTTTCGTGGAAGTCAGTTTCGCTGAGGACAGACCCAAACAACACCACTCGGCCCACACCGAACTCCTCCCGTAAGATTTGAGCCGCTATGTGGGCTACGGCTAGTCCCTGAGTTCGTCGCTCCTGTAGCATGGCCTGTCGTTGCTGCTGGCGATGGCGGGCCGTAGCAATATAGGTTTGCATTTGGGTAGCGGTGGGTAGGGGCATGGGTAGAAAAGAAGGGTGGATTTCAGGGATCTGGTCAACTTAATTTTATGAGTCACTTAGGCGACCATCTTACCGATGAGATTGACACAAAGTTCTCAATATGAGAACATCTCTCTGAAATAGTTTACTTTCCCTTGATGAGGCTGATCAAAAAAGCCAATATTATTCAGGATGCCCAAGCCTACCCCCCAGATATTCAGAAAAGCGTCATGGCTTGGTGCAAGGTGGTCAAACAGGCCAACTGGGAAAGCCTAGACGACATCAGAAAGACCTACGACCGCTCCGTAGACCAGGTCGGTAAGTTTTTAGTTTTTAACATCAAAAGCTATCGGTTAATTGTGATTTGTAACTTTAAGGCGCAGATCATTTACTACCGCTATTTCTTAACCCACCCAGAGTACGACAAAGGTCAGTGGAAGCGATGATACTCACCCTTGATCGAGAATCCTACGGTACGCTGCTGGCCACCTACCAGCCCCAGGTGATTCAATCTGCGGTGGCCTATGCAGAAGCCCTATCGGCCCTAGAAACCCTACTGGAAAAAGGGGAAGACCTGAGCGCTGAGGAATCAGCCATTGCCACCCTACTGGCCACCTTGATCGAAGATTACGAAGAGCAGCAACTCGACCAGATGAACCTAGAAGCGGTAACGCCCCACGAAGTTCTGCGGCATTTGATGGAGGCGCGAGACCTCCGGCAGGCAGATTTAGTACCCCTCGTAGGATCTAAAGGCCTTGTGTCTGAAATCGTGAATGGTAAGCGGGCGATCAGCAAAGCCCAGGCCAAGGTGTTTGGATCCTTTTTCCATGTGTCTCCGGCCCTATTTATTTAGGCAACCCTACGCCAGTTGGACCCACGTATCTTGCGCTAGCTCTGCCGTGAGTTGAGTCCTGAGTTTGGGGTTTGAGTCGTTGTGGATCCTGGCGATGTTGGATGATTTCGTTCATTTTTACAGCAATGCCCCACGCTAAAAGCGCCCCCCTTGCGAGGAGCGCTCTTTTTCCTAGTCAATCCATGGATTAGTCAAAAGGTCGGAACCCCAAGACTAGCCGATGATTTCAGGAGCCTCGGCGGTAGCCAGGTCGAGGGGGAAGTTGTGAGCATTGCGCTCGTGCATCACTTCCATACCCAGGTTGGCCCGGTTGATCACGTCAGCCCAGGTGCCAATCACACGACCCTGAGAATCCAGGATGGACTGGTTGAAGTTGAACCCGTTCAGGTTGAACGCCATGGTGCTGATGCCCAGAGCGGTGAACCAGATGCCGATGACGGGCCATGCACCCAAGAAGAAGTGCAGAGAACGAGAGTTGTTGAAGCTGGCGTATTGGAAAATGAGACGACCGAAGTAGCCGTGGGCAGCCACGATGTTGTAGGTCTCTTCTTCTTGGCCAAACTTGTAGCCGTAGTTCTGAGACTCGGTCTCGGTGGTCTCACGCACCAGAGAAGAGGTCACCAGAGAACCGTGCATGGCGGAGAACAGAGACCCACCGAACACAGCGGCCACACCCATCATGTGGAAGGGGTGCATCAGAATGTTGTGCTCAGCCTGGAACACCAACATGAAGTTGAAGGTACCAGAGATACCCAAGGGCATCCCGTCAGAGAAGGAGCCTTGACCGATGGGGTAGATCAGGAACACAGCGGTGGCAGCGGCCACAGGGGCAGAGTAAGCCACGCAGATCCAGGGGCGCATACCGAGGCGGTAGCTCAGTTCCCACTCACGACCCATGTAGCAGAAGACGCCGATGAGGAAGTGGAAAATCACCAACTGGTAGGGGCCACCGTTGTACAGCCACTCATCCAGGGAAGCGGCTTCCCAGATGGGGTAGAAGTGCAGACCGATAGCGTTGGAGGAAGGAACAACAGCACCAGAGATGATGTTGTTGCCGTACATCAGGGAGCCAGCAACAGGCTCACGGATGCCGTCGATGTCCACGGGGGGAGCAGCAACGAAGGCGATTACGAAACAGGCGGTAGCAGCCAGCAGAGTGGGGATCATCAGCACGCCGAACCAGCCAATGTACAGGCGGTTTTCGGTGCTGGTCACCCACTGGCAGAACTGCTCCCAGAGGGAGGCAGATTGTTGCCGTTGAAGGGTTGTGGTCATGGTTAAAAATGAGTGCAGGGTGTTTGGTTTGAAAGGGGCTACCCACAAGGGGTTGCCAGGTATGTATATCCCTACCTTAGCCGAACTGTTACATTTTGTAAACAACGTCTCAGAAACTGCGCTGCAACCTCATTTTTCCCTTGGCCTTCGCCCCAGCCCACAGGCTAGGCTGACCGCAGCCCCCCACCCCACCAAAACCATGCCGTCACCCATCCTCACCACCGCCGCGCTCACAGACTGGCTCACCGTCGCCGTAGCCCGCCTCTGCCAGCACATCGCCCCAGAGCGCATCATTTTATTTGGGTCTTGGGCCAGGGGCAGCGCCACCCGCCGCTCCGATATTGATCTCTTTTTGGTGTGGGATTGCGCCCTGCCCCCCTTGGATCGCATCGGTCAGGTGTTGGCCTTGCTGGTGGATGCTCCGGCCCCGGTGGAGGTTATCGTCTACACCCCAGCAGAACTCGCCCAGCGCTCAGAGCGGCCCTTTATTCGTCAACTCTTGGCCGAAGGTAAAATCCTCTATTCCCAAGACTCCCCATGAGCTACGAAACGCTACACCAAGCGGTAGTAGCCCTTGATAGACCGCATCCGGCACCCAAAAAAGTCTGAGTTTTTAAGCTAAAAACCCCATTTCAGCCCTCGCTGTCTCACGTCGGGTTCAGTCTCACCTAAGATTGGCACATTACATCGTCACACCCTAGTTAGGCCCACTTAGTCCAGTCTTAGGCTATGGCTATATCAAGAAAGTATTCTAGACTTTCTTGATATAGCTTATAAGCATTTGAATATTTGCTTTTATCGCAACTATTCAAACACAATCAACGAGTTTTCAAGGGTTTCAGCGATTCTTAGGATTAGACTCAATCTGTCTTAAAGCAGGCCGCTGGCACACCTTCTAGACTTACACTACGAATTACACAACCTAAATGTTAGGATGGCGCTGGGGGTCAAAATGGCCCAAATCCTAGACGCTGCCAGGGATAGAACCGATGCCCCGTAAGCCTGATCCAACCCTGACTGCCTGACACATCTTTATGCGGCATCCCAAGGGGGTAGCTGACAGCGCATGGACTGGATCCTAGAGAACTAGATGCGGTCATAATATCGGGCTTCTGCCTTTTTAGATGCAAAACAGGGATCTGGGTCAACGGTCAATAGGGGGATGGGGTTGAGCAACGGACGCCCTTTGTTGACCACCCCTCTAAGCCAGCGGAGGCCGATTTTGAGATAGCTGATGCCCCGTGTCCAATGAGGGTCAACCTGAGAGCGGAGACCGTCGAGTTGAGCGGCCATGCCCTGGGTGGTGCCATAGAGGATGGCGACTGCCGCGACGAGGTAGAGACGTTCGAGGGCTTGGGCGGAGCGGATGCCGGAAGATTCGAGGGCAAAGGCCCCGGATTTTGAATCGAGGAACAGTTCCTCAACTCGGAACCTGAGGGCATATTGCCACAGGGTATTGAGGGTCGGCGGCTCATCGGTGATGACCGCCCAGGGCTCCTTAACGCCTTTGACGTTAGCCAGAACCAGGTTGCAGCGCCAGCGCCCATCGGCCCACAGGCCAATGCCCTCATAGAAACGAACTTCGCCCTTGGGGGGCCACAGAACACCTACCTCAATCGGCTGACGGCGGGGGCCATGCACCACCACATCACTGGGCAAGCGTAAAGCATAGTGCCATCGACTGTCGCTGAGCCACGCCAGCAGGTCATGGTTGGCAAACCCTCGGTCGGCTAACAGCATCACATCGGGATAAGCCTGCAACAGTCGATGGGCTAAGCGCAGCATCGGCAAATACCGTTGGGCACTGACCGTGGCACTAGGATGCTCTAACACCCGCCACAGCAGGGGCACCGCCCGCCCACAACAGGTCACGGACAGGTGAATCATGCAATACCGATTCCACAGCACCGTCGTATCGAGGGCTAGGTAGAGTCGCCGTCCTTTCCACCGATGAATCGCCGCTAACGCCAAGGGCACGTACAGACTTTTAATCCGCACCCGGTGATTGCTCATAAACCGTTGCCATCGTCGTTCGGTGCTTTGCGCCTGGCGGGCGCGACTGGGAACATAGGCTTCCCACTCCGGCAGGCTCAACCGACCGCTGCACACCAGCGCCGTCACCATCCACGCCAGCGCTTTGAGGTGCCGTAAATCCCGACGATGGCTATATTGACGCAGCAAGGACAGCACTTGATCATAGAGACAGGTGGTGGATGACATGGCAAAGACCCTGAAATACGCAAATTCCAGCGTCTCATGTCACCTCACCTTTTCCCCTCCCACCACGAGGTTTCAAGCCTTTCACCCACTTGTGTCAGGCAGTCAGGATCCAACCTGTGTCGCCTGCGCCCAGCTTCCGATTGAGGAGGCCCAACGCCGCCATGGCCCAGAGTGGGATGATTGTTGGGTGGCTTCTCGCTGCCACCGTCGTCGCTCCCACTACCGTCACCGGGGCCAGGTGAATGTGCAGCGGCGAGAGCAGTACCGTGCCCAGCAGCATCAGGCCAAGGTAGATGAACTGGGGATTGAGGTGGACTTGCCTCCGGCGGCTTATCTCTATCTATACCGAGCCAAACGGGCGGATAGTCCTATCCATGCGGTGGCGGCCTCGGTGTGGCAGGGCGACCAACACTTGCTGGCGGTGCGCCCCATTCACTGTGCGGGCTTGACGGGACGGCGGCTAAAGCAATACCTGGTGCAGGTGCTCGACCACATTCACGAGCGTTATCCCCAGATTCAGCAGTTTGAGGCGGAGATTCGTCTAGAGCCCACCGAATGCCCGATTCAGGGCTGTCCGTTGAAAGCTCCTAACTCAGACGCTGTCCCTGAACTGGTGATCACGCCATGACGCTTTCGGCCCTAGAGGCAGACCTGAATGCGGCCTGGGTTGCGCCTGAGACCACTGACCTGGATCGGCTGTGGCAGGCTATTGAACCTGTCTTGGAGCGTCTGGATCTGCATGAGCAACTGGCGGTGGGTGGGGCGGTGATTGACCGACTGGCGACCCTGCACCAGGCCAAGGCCGAAGTGCTGTTTGAGCAATGGCAAGCGGTCTATGACCCGGAAGATCCGACCCTGGCCCAAGACTGGCTCCGGGGATTGGTGCGTTCCAGTCAGCAACTCGATACGGAAAGTCTTGTGGCCTCACCCACCCGACAGCGCCCCAAAGCTGAGCTGGTTGACGATGACAGCTCGGTGGTGGCTACGGTGGATCAAGCGACTCTGCTGGCGATGGTGGATGCGATGGAGGCCAAGCAGCAGGCGATGGCCATGGCCCACGATGAAGCTGTGGGAGTTTGGGTTGAACAGATCCGCAAGTGGTTTGAGGCCCACCCAGAGGCGATTGAGGTACGGCAGATCCAAGCCCAGTTGGGCTGGCCCTTAGTGCAGGTGTGGTTAGGGCTATTGCTGGGGGGCTTCCGGCTAGCGCCTGGGGAGGGCGAGTTTTACGCCTGACTGCCTGACACATCTTTAGGCGGCCTCCCAAGGAGGTAGCTGACACCGCACGGACTGGATTCTAGAGAACCAGATTTGGTCATAATACCGGGCCTCCGCTTTTTTAGACGCAAAACAGGGGGCAGGGTCAACGGTGAATAGGGGGATGGGTTGGAGCAGCGGACGCCCTTTGTTGACCACGCCTCTGAGCCAGCGGAGGCCGATTTTGAGATAGCTGACGCCTCGTGTCCAGTGTGGGTCAACCTGAGAGCGGCAGCCGTCGTTCTGAACGGCCATGCCCTGAGTGGTGCCATAGAGGATGGCAACAGCCGCCACCAGGTAAAGCCGTTCAAGGGCAAGGGCGGAGCGGATACCGGAGGCTTCTAGCTCAAAGACCCCGGATTTTGAATCCAAGAAAAGTTCCTCCACCCGAAACCGCAGGGCGTACTGCCAGAGGGTATTGAGGGACGGTGGTTCATCGGTGATGACGGCCCAAGGTTCCTTGACCCCTTTGACGTTGGCCAGAACGAGGTTGCCGCGCCAGCGTCCATCCACCCACAGGCCAATGCCCTCATAGAACCGAGCTTCGCCCTTGGCAGGCCAAAGAGGGCCGACTTCGACGGGATGACGGCGAGGGCCATGCACCACCACGTCACTGGGCAGGCGTAACGCGTAGTGCCATCGACTGTCGCTGAGCCACTCCAGGAGGTCATGGTTGGCAAACCCTCGGTCGGCTAACACCATCACATCGGGATAATCCTGCAACAGCCGATGGGCCAACCGCAGCATCGGCAAATACCGTGCTGTGCTGACCGTGGCACTGGGATGTTCCAACACCCGCCACAGCAGGGGCACCGCTCGTCCGCAACAGGTCACCGACAGGTGAATCATGCAATACCGATTCCACAGCACCGTCGTATCCAGCGCTAGGTAGAGTCGCCGTCCTTTCCACCGATGAATGGCGGCCAGCACCAACGGCACGTACAGACTTTTGATCCGCACCCGACGATTGCCCATAAACCGCTGCCACCGTCGTTCCGGACTTTGCGCCTGTCGAGCGCGACTCGGCACATAGGACTCCCATTCCGGCAAACTCAGTTTGCTGCTGCACACCAAGGCCGTCACCATCCAGGCCAGGGCCTTGAGGTGCCGGAGATCCCGGCGATGGCTATATTGACGCAGCAAGGACAGCACTTGATCATAGAGACAGGTGGTGGATGACATGACCAAGACCCTGAGATACGCAAATTCCAGCGTCTCATGTCACCTCACCGTTTCCCCTTCACATCACGAGATTTCAAGCCTTTTGCCCACTTCTGTCAGGCAGTCAGGTTTTACGCTAGGTCAATTTGGGTTGAGAAAGGGTAGTCTTTTTCAAAGGCAGAGGGAGGGCACTGGTCTCTAACCGTATGATCCTTGATTTCTCATCATCTAGAATCTTGTATGGCAAGCATTTCAAGAAGTGTTCTACTTTAGTAGCCTAGGCCGCTCGTTGCCCTCCTTTCCTTGAGCTTCTGCTGGGCCATGCTCACTGGACTCTGGCATCATCAGCACAATCCGATTGCTATCAAATCCCATGGCCGCAGGCCTAAGAGCCTGTTCCCCTACGGCTGTGATGTTCTTCGCCGTACCTGCTGCAATTTTATGCCTCAATGAATATCACCCCTGACGCCAAATGAACCTGCTCACAGGTAATGCCCTCGCGCTTTTGCTGAATTGTTTTCAGCTTTACTTCTAACTCGCGAGTAACCTTTCGGAGTTGTCCCTCTGTGGCTGGAATAATCTGAGTTTTGCCAGCTTCCCTAAACCACTGCAGACGGTCTTGTAGTTCCTGTTGTTTGCGTTCAGCAAAGGCTCGGGCGCTGCGTTCCTGGACATCGCAACGGGTTTGGTTATCGATTTCAAATTCCTCCAAGGCCTCACCGAAGGCATCTTCCAAGGCTTCCTCACAGGCACGATGTAGATCTAGGATACGGCCCATGTCTCCGATGAAGTTCTGGGCATTTGCCTTGGGCTTGCCGTGCTGCATCAGGATGGTCAGCACAGATTCTGACACCTGATCGGCCAGCAATTCGCCGTCGCTGCATCGGGCTACTTTGTAAGCTAGCTGGCTCTCGGTTTTGATGCCGGAGAATGTCCAGCGGTGGGCGGCATAGACATATAGCCCAGGCGATAGACCAAGGGTGCGCTGGGGGATGCGAATGGCCGAAACGGGATGGAGTTTTTGGGCAGCAGTTTCGTAGCGGTGGCGAATCCAGAGGATGAGGGGATGGGTCGCATCCAGTAATTCATTACGCTTGCCCATGCTGTCTGCTATTTTGGGGTCGAAAAAGCAGGTGACCGGAGCGCTTGAGGTATGCAGCTTTGTCGGTGTCGCACAGCGATGTTGATCAAAGAAAAGCTGGAGGTCTATCTTGGCATCCTCCGAGAGGGTAATTTCGTATAAACGGTTGTGCTTCGAGCTAGGCGCAATGACGGTACCGGGATAATAGCGGGAAAAACAGTCCTCGACAAAGACATGAACCTCTTCAGGCTGTAGCCAGCGTCCCTGTTCGCGACTATCGATAATCGAACGGAGGATGTGGTCTGAGAAGGCCATCATGTTAATGGCTTCGGTTTCCAACTCATTCCGCAAGGTCCGCTCTTTCAAGAGCGCCATCACGGTTTCAGTAGCTCGCTGTTCTTTTTCCTGGGGGGTGAGGTTGACATCAAACAGCTCAATCAGGAGTTTTTCGGTCATGGCACCTAGGATATTTTCCAGGTCTCCGATGCTTTCTTGAAAGACTTGGATATGTTCATACAATCGCTCTAGGATACGCTCTTCGACGGTATCTTCTAGACTGAAGTTCACGATAGAAATTCGCTCTGCTTTTTGGCCCAAACGATCTAGACGACCGATACGCTGCTCTACCTTCATGGGGTTCCAAGGCAGGTCATAGTTCACCAAGAAACGGCAGTGCTGTAAGTCAATCCCCTCGCTGCCGACTTCGGAGGATAGAAGTACGGCAGGGCCATTGTCCTGTCTAAAGTGGTTGACGATATCCCACTTGGCATCGCCCATATCGCCCATGATCAGACTGGTGGTAATACCGTCGGATTCTAGACGCCGTTGCAGATATTGGAGGGTGCCTCGAAAGTAGGCAAAGATGACAAACTTCTCTGTGGGATTTTTCGCGAGTTCTCGCTGCAGAAATTTCCGCAGTTCTCGATATTTAGCGTCCTGGTGTTCCAGGTCTGCTAGGTTGACTTGTCGGAGGTTAGGAAACGGTAGGGATGGCGAGGTTTGGCCATGGGTGTCACTGTCCAGGTCTGATGACAGGCCAAAATCCTCCCAGAGGGATTCGTTAATCAGATCGTCCAAAAGGCCGTCGGCTTTCCAGGCTTCGAGAGCGGCAACCATGCAGCTGGCCATTTGCCGCTGACGGGCAATGAGCCTAAAAACAGAAACGCCACGCTTTCCCTGGGTTTGCTGTTTGATCTGGTCGGTGATGTGGTCGTAAATCTCTTTCTCTAGCGGGGAAAACCTGACCGTCAGGGTTTGGGGGGCACGCTTAACGCGATTTGGGAGCACGTCCCGCTTACGGCTGCGGCTAATGTATTGGCCCAGCAATGAAAGCTTTTCGAGCTTATAGCCCAGGTCAACTCGCTGTTCTGCGGTGAGGGTGTCAGCATCTGCCAGCACGTCGCGCACAGTGTGCAAAAGGCGATTACTAGCCAGATAGTCAGACCTAACAGCCGTTGCCAGCTCGGCTTTGGCCTGCTCTAGCTGGGGGGGATGAGTCCAGAGGGATCGCAACGCTCGAATGACTGGACTATTCGCCTCCAGCATGGCTTCAAAAATCAGCTCATTGAAGAAGTCTTCTGGGCTGATCAGCCTCAAGAGCTGATAGAGGTTGTTGCTGTGAACCTGCACCGGAGTTGCCGTCAGCAGAATCAGATGGCGAGAGGCATCGCGAATGAGGCGACCGATGCGGTTACTGGCGGTGCTGGCATTCCTGAGGTAATGGGCTTCGTCAAAGATGGCGAGGTCAAAGATGCCGAATTCATCGGTGGCGGGGTTAGAATCGAGTAATCGGGCCAGTTCGGATCGGGGATTTGTGACCGCTTCGTCTTCCCAGTTCCGGCCTGGACGTAGCCCTTCGAGGCTAGCGATGCAGGCAAAGGGCTGGGCCTGCTGGGTTTCTAGGCAGGTTCTGGCCCGCAGCAGCAGATCTTTGGCATCGACAATTTCGGCGAAGATGTTGAACCGCTGGCGCAGGTCATCCTGCCACTTTTGGCGCAGCATCGCCGGACAGACAATGAGCAGCCGTCGGGCATCGGCTCTGGCCTGGAGTTCTTTCCAGATGTACATGGCCTCAATGGTCTTGCCCAAACCCACTTCATCGGCAATCAGCAGCCGACCCACCGGGGAGTTGAGGAATTTAAGAACCGGCTTGAACTGGTGGGCGTAGAAGTCGGTCTTGCTCGCCTCCATGCTGTAGAAGACGTTGGTGAGCTGGCCTTTGACCTTCTCAAAGGTGAGAATGCGCCGGAGGTCGTCAGGCCCCCCAAACCGCTTCTGCCGCAGCAGAGATTCGATGCCGTCATCCTCACCGCAGAGTTCTAGCAGATTTTGGGGTTTGTAGGTTCTTTCGTTGGGGCCAAACTGCACCTGTACCAACAGGCGAGTCCCGGCCTTCTGGACTCTGCCAGTGGTGAGCCCTCGCTGGCCAGGGTTGGAGCGAATTCTGACGGCTTGGCCAGGAATCTCTGGATTCCAATCATTCATAGCTAGATGCGGTAGGTTCTAACAGGGCATCATTGACAAAGGTGGACGGTAACGCAGCCTAGAAGCCTTTTGGCTGGAAAATATGGCTGCAACCGGGCCTACATCATGTCACGGGTGTCTTCATAGCGGGGAATGGGACTGTCTTCGGTGGATGGGGGCTTTGCATTCCACTCCACCTGCCTAGGAAGCCGAATTTCAGGTCCTTCCCACGCTGGGATACAGAGTCCGTAGGCAACTGCAAAGCGATGAAATTCTTCAGGTGCTAGGCCATTGGTCGTGAGATCGCTGGGAACAGGGATTTGCTTGATGCGATAGGGAGGAATCCCGGCACTGTCATGCTTGAAAGCAGCGTGGGTGTCTTGGACTGTATTTTGGAGAAACGCATTGTGGCCACCACCACCGCCAACAAACACATCGAGTTGTTTGCCTAGCTCGTTCCTAGCGATCAGGTAACCTCGGTTGCCTTGATGCTTTTTCTTACCATCCATGACGACAGATGCAACCAGTTTCTGTACCCGATGCCGGGTTTGACAAGTTTGCAGAGTGGTGTGGAGATCGTGGTTTGGCGTCAACTCCCATGCCAAGAGGGCTTGACGAATGGTCTCTGGGGAAGCCTGGATTTCTTGAGCCGTTTGTTGGGTAAAGGCCGTTACCCCCAAAGGCTGAACCCGGCCAGCATAAAAGTCTACTTTCAGATCACCCTCACCCTCTCGCCAGAATCGAAAGGCCGTGCCATCGAGGGTACCATCGCCAAAATCAAAGAAGGTATAGACCTTTTCTACCGCCTGTCGTGAACTGAGGAATGACCAAACGGCCGCCGAAATTTCGGGGGTGGTAAAACAGTCCAGGTCGCCCTGTAACTTGTCCTGCATCCAATGACGTAGATAGGTGCCTAAATCATTTAAGGCATTCAGGGTCAGAGGATCCTGAGCAGATGGGGTATTGGCGATCAGCCACGCCAGGGAAAGAACTCGACGAAATCGTTCCAGCGCAGGCGATTCGCAATACTCCACCGGAACGCCAATGTTCAAACTCCATCGAGTAACCTGATGGATAAATAAGTCCGATCGATGGTGTTGAATCCAGTGTTGAGCACGGGTAATGACGCGACTCAGATAGTAGGCGCAGAGGTACTCTACTGTGTCAGGATTATCTAATTCTGGAATTTGCTCTAACCGCCAGTTTTCTTCTTCGGGCAGATCCAGATGAGCCAACCGCATTTTGAGAAATTCCAGCATTTTCTGGACGGGTTTAGGGTTAGAATCCCATTCAGCAGCTGTCAGCCCCGTCAGTAGTTTTCCATCTTCCAGGATGGCTATCTTCGTAGGCAACAGGGCTTGTTGTAGCTCACTCTTATCTGTGTCTGAAAAGGTAACAATCTCAGATCGATTGCTGGCTAAATCGCGAAAACAGACCTTTGTAAAGCCGGTACCAAAGTCAATTCCCAGGTTGATTTCAAGGGTGAAATCGTCAGTGTAGGGAAGTTGAGGAGGTTGCCACTGAAATCCAGCATCAGGTTGAGGAAAAGCTGTTGTAGAAAGAAATTCCCCAACTAAATCTTGCAAACCTACCAGGTCAGATTGGACTTGGTGAAGGTCATTGCGAAGCTGATCGAAGTCAGTCCTGAAAAGCGCGATGGATTCCTCTACACCTGTCCGTTCTTCAACGACTTGTCGATCTAGTCTCTGAAGTCGCTCGTCAACATTCAGAGATTCCAGGGCCGCTAGGTTCGCCTTCAGTCGCTGGAGATCAGCGGTGATCGCATTCAGGTCGGAACGGTCGATTCCCCTTTCCTGTCGAGTCAGGTTTTGGAGGTCATCCGAAAGTTGCTGAAGTCGCTCGTCAACATTCAGGGATTCCAGGGCCGCTAGGGTCACCCTCAATTGCTGGAGATCAGCCGTGATCGCATTCAGTTCGGAACGGTCTATCCCTCTTTCCTGCTGAGCCAGATTTTGTCGCAGGTTTTGGAGGTCATCCGAAAGTTGCTGAAATAGCCGAGAACTGTCTTCCCTGAGGGTCTGTAGGTCGCTGACCTGGGCAAAGTTTTCGATGGAGATATCGGGTATCGCCTGCAGGCGTTGATCCAACTGCCGATTTTGTTGAACCAGAGCATCGAAGCTTTGACTAATCTGGGTGGTGGTCTGGGTCAGACGTTGCTCAATCTGCTGCTCCCACTGACGGCGGTTAGCCAGGTTTAGAGCAGCAGCAACCGAGAGAGGCGCAACGCCGTAGACCAGTTGGCGGGTGGCCACGGCTGCAATCGCCCCTGCAACAGAGGCCGAAACGGCAGCATATTCTGCGTAGCGCAGGAGTCGTTGGCGATTCAACGTCATGGGATATTCAGCTCACGAGTCGTTTCCTAAGTCGAACTAGAGGCACCCTAAAAGCGTGCCTCTAGTTCATTTTCATCTCACACTACCTTCCTTATAAAAGCTTATACCTGGCTCTAAGCTGGCAAAGCTGCGATTTTAGGCCAAAATTCAAATAATCCCTTGCCCCTACTCAAGACCTGGCCCAGGCTCACCCAAGCGGCAGGGTCGGTGAGTGCGGGGCTAATTTGGAGCTATCGGCTGTTTCGTCAATCCCTGAGAGGGTTTGGGGTGGATTGGAGCCTTTGTTCGTTCTCCAGTAATTCCATGTTAGTGCCATGTTTCAATCCCTGAGAGGGTTTGGGGTGGATTGGAGCTCCCTCTTAGCAGTCGTTCTACTTACGATGGCAGCGTTTCAATCCCTGAGAGGGTTTGGGGTGGATTGGAGCTTTCGCTGATCGCGGCATGGCTGCAAGCCCGTAACAGTTTCAATCCCTGAGAGGGTTTGGGGTGGATTGGAGCCACACAGTCGCTCAGCACTCATGCTCCATCCCAAGTTTCAATCCCTGAGAGGGTTTGGGGTGGATTGGAGCGACCCGAACGGGGGCTTTGTCGTGAAGGTTGCGCTGTTTCAATCCCTGAGAGGGTTTGGGGTGGATTGGAGCTGGTGCTGTGCGACGAATCACAGGAGGCCACCCCATGTTTCAATCCCTGAGAGGGTTTGGGGTGGATTGGAGCGTTTGCAAATCGAAGAATGAGATGCTCTCCTTGCGTTTCAATCCCTGAGAGGGTTTGGGGTGGATTGGAGCTCACCGATGGTATCGGCTTTGGCAGGGGAACACAAGTTTCAATCCCTGAGAGGGTTTGGGGTGGATTGGAGCTGCTGCAATCGCTACAGCTTAAACCCATGTGTCCTCCTGTTTCAATCCCTGAGAGGGTTTGGGGTGGATTGGAGCATGGGGGTCGCACCTTCGAGGGGTTTGCCCTCGTTGTTTCAATCCCTGAGAGGGTTTGGGGTGGATTGGAGCCTGGGCGTTGGGGGCGTGCAGGAAGGGATGCAGTTTGTTTCAATCCCTGAGAGGGTTTGGGGTGGATTGGAGCGTCGATTCATTTTCAACCATACGGTTAGCGATACCGTTTCAATCCCTGAGAGGGTTTGGGGTGGATTGGAGCGAGTATGGATCAGGTTGGAATCAAGCGATTTGGGGTTTCAATCCCTGAGAGGGTTTGGGGTGGATTGGAGCTCTCTATACCAAAATCAGCAAGGCTCAGTTCAAAGTTTCAATCCCTGAGAGGGTTTGGGGTGGATTGGAGCTGAATTTGCCCCATGCCCACGCCCTACCATCACCGCGTTTCAATCCCTGAGAGGGTTTGGGGTGGATTGGAGCCTAACCGACCGTGGCGCTGGGCGAATCACCGCCGATGTTTCAATCCCTGAGAGGGTTTGGGGTGGATTGGAGCGGTAAGTTGCCTGAAGGTTATATTGCAGTTGATGGTTTCAATCCCTGAGAGGGTTTGGGGTGGATTGGAGCGTTCCAAAAGCCGTTGCTGAGACGCACGGGATTCTGTTTCAATCCCTGAGAGGGTTTGGGGTGGATTGGAGCCACCGTGGATACCAGCAGCTTTGAGATGCGTGAGTTTCAATCCCTGAGAGGGTTTGGGGTGGATTGGAGCCTGTGGGAGCTGCTGAAATGCCCCGCGCCCCAATCTGTTTCAATCCCTGAGAGGGTTTGGGGTGGATTGGAGCGCCGGGTATGTACTCAATATAGCCTGTCAGTATTGTTTCAATCCCTGAGAGGGTTTGGGGTGGATTGGAGCCGACGGTAAGCCGTCCCCAGCGCTACTAGGCCAATGTTTCAATCCCTGAGAGGGTTTGGGGTGGATTGGAGCCCACCACATAAGCTCATTTGCAACCTACTTGAGGTTGTTTCAATCCCTGAGAGGGTTTGGGGTGGATTGGAGCTATTGTGTAGCGTTGCACCCTGTAAGCTGATTACTCGTTTCAATCCCTGAGAGGGTTTGGGGTGGATTGGAGCTCGTAAGCACTGGTTTGATGGCATTAGCAATCTTCTGTTTCAATCCCTGAGAGGGTTTGGGGTGGATTGGAGCGCTGGGGGCTTACCGTCCACCGCACCGCTATGAACAGTTTCAATCCCTGAGAGGGTTTGGGGTGGATTGGAGCAACGACGCCCGCAAGGCCATTGAGTTGCGACTACTGGTTTCAATCCCTGAGAGGGTTTGGGGTGGATTGGAGCATCCGGTACGGCACGTCCACCGATACCCCGCCTGGGTTTCAATCCCTGAGAGGGTTTGGGGTGGATTGGAGCCCGCTGGATACATGATCGGTCTGGTCATAGGCGAGAATATGTTTCAATCCCTGAGAGGGTTTGGGGTGGATTGGAGCCAAATCGAGACTAGCTAATCACAGCGCCGATGGTGTTTCAATCCCTGAGAGGGTTTGGGGTGGATTGGAGCGGGTATTCTCTACTCCAGAGGGAAGCGTGATCAGCGTTTCAATCCCTGAGAGGGTTTGGGGTGGATTGGAGCCCTTCCGGGGGTTCCTGGTAGTCGCACAATGTAGGTGTTTCAATCCCTGAGAGGGTTTGGGGTGGATTGGAGCTCCCACTTACTCCCCTTTTCCTCTGGCAACGGCTGTTTCAATCCCTGAGAGGGTTTGGGGTGGATTGGAGCGCTATCTGGTCGATTCGGCGGCAAAGAAAGGTATTGTTTCAATCCCTGAGAGGGTTTGGGGTGGATTGGAGCCCCATATTTCCCGTGTTTTTCCTTGGGTCTGACCATGTTTCAATCCCTGAGAGGGTTTGGGGTGGATTGGAGCGCAACCCCTAGCGAGGATATAGCCATGGCTGATTTGTTTCAATCCCTGAGAGGGTTTGGGGTGGATTGGAGCAAGGGCACCGCCAACGGGCCGATCAAGTATGCCTGGTTTCAATCCCTGAGAGGGTTTGGGGTGGATTGGAGCAGCCGTATTGCTTCCACTTGCCAGCTCCCCCAATGGGTTTCAATCCCTGAGAGGGTTTGGGGTGGATTGGAGCCACACCTCGATCTCATCGTCCGGTGGCAGCTCGTAGTTTCAATCCCTGAGAGGGTTTGGGGTGGATTGGAGCCATTTTTTGGGCGATCTATCCATTGGGCGTGGCTCTGTTTCAATCCCTGAGAGGGTTTGGGGTGGATTGGAGCCCCGTTCTCAAAAGCTGCTCTGGGCCTACCTGCTGTTTCAATCCCTGAGAGGGTTTGGGGTGGATTGGAGCCTGGGCCGAGTTTGACAGACTCACCCAGGCCGCTTACGTTTCAATCCCTGAGAGGGTTTGGGGTGGATTGGAGCTTGGAGAAATGATCAGGGATGCCGCACTGCCTGCTGTTTCAATCCCTGAGAGGGTTTGGGGTGGATTGGAGCACCCGAACTCCCGTATGCCGGAGGTTCAAGAACTGGTTTCAATCCCTGAGAGGGTTTGGGGTGGATTGGAGCTTGGGATGTGGGTTAATCATGACAAGTTCGGAGAAAGTTTCAATCCCTGAGAGGGTTTGGGGTGGATTGGAGCCGTCTCAATGGGTTGCTGCTGGGAAGATAGGAACCGTTTCAATCCCTGAGAGGGTTTGGGGTGGATTGGAGCGAACTTGAGTATTATTCCGCTTTGTTCAACACTGCTGTTTCAATCCCTGAGAGGGTTTGGGGTGGATTGGAGCGCCAAACCTATCAAACACGGCATGGTAGGGCTTAGTTTCAATCCCTGAGAGGGTTTGGGGTGGATTGGAGCGTCCAGGGCGGCAGCGGCACGGGCCGCTTCCCGGGTTTCAATCCCTGAGAGGGTTTGGGGTGGATTGGAGCGCTCCGGGCTGTCTGGCGTTCTTAACAGAGCGTGATGTTTCAATCCCTGAGAGGGTTTGGGGTGGATTGGAGCCATGGTTCCGCAGTCCATAGCAGGCCATCACCCCAGTTTCAATCCCTGAGAGGGTTTGGGGTGGATTGGAGCCCCCTAGACGCCAACCCAGGGGAGGACGCCCTAGGTTTCAATCCCTGAGAGGGTTTGGGGTGGATTGGAGCTCTGAAGCTTCCAAGGCGATGGGGATTGATTGGATGTTTCAATCCCTGAGAGGGTTTGGGGTGGATTGGAGCGTTCAGTCGGCCCAGCAGGGGAGTGGTTTTTTCGAGTTTCAATCCCTGAGAGGGTTTGGGGTGGATTGGAGCCCCGGCAACCGCTGGGGGTTAGTTTTTGCGTTTAGTTTCAATCCCTGAGAGGGTTTGGGGTGGATTGGAGCGGGGCAGGCAGGATTTTAACCAAGTTGGCGGGGATGTTTCAATCCCTGAGAGGGTTTGGGGTGGATTGGAGCCGTGGCCAGGTCGAATCGTTCCACCGCCTTAATCGTTTCAATCCCTGAGAGGGTTTGGGGTGGATTGGAGCATAGATTCTGATAAGCGTTGATTATATCCTTCACAGTTTCAATCCCTGAGAGGGTTTGGGGTGGATTGGAGCAACAATCCAGAGAATCTTAGTAGCCAATTGGGCGTTTCAATCCCTGAGAGGGTTTGGGGTGGATTGGAGCTAACCCACAGTCCATGAATCCAGGGGATAGGGGTGGTTTCAATCCCTGAGAGGGTTTGGGGTGGATTGGAGCCATCGTTGATATGCGTTCGTCTAAAGGTCAGTTCCGTTTCAATCCCTGAGAGGGTTTGGGGTGGATTGGAGCTTCGTTTTCAAGCGTGGGCATAGAAAGCTCGATGTTTCAATCCCTGAGAGGGTTTGGGGTGGATTGGAGCGTAGTGGTAGAGGGTCTGCTTCGCGGTCGCGCTATTGGTTTCAATCCCTGAGAGGGTTTGGGGTGGATTGGAGCCAGGTGATCCGCCACCTGCTGAACTGCACCGAAGAGTTTCAATCCCTGAGAGGGTTTGGGGTGGATTGGAGCTATGCAGCATCCACTCTTAGCCGATGGGCTAGTCTCGTTTCAATCCCTGAGAGGGTTTGGGGTGGATTGGAGCTCGTTCACCGCTGCCAGGAAAGCCCGGTGGCGTTGCGTTTCAATCCCTGAGAGGGTTTGGGGTGGATTGGAGCCACAATTTAAGGCCACGGAGGGAGCTGGTACTATGTTTCAATCCCTGAGAGGGTTTGGGGTGGATTGGAGCTTTTTTGTGCGTTGGGTAAAGCGTACCACCGTCAAGTTTCAATCCCTGAGAGGGTTTGGGGTGGATTGGAGCCACCCGTGCCACCATGCTCCGATCATACGGGAACGTTTCAATCCCTGAGAGGGTTTGGGGTGGATTGGAGCAAGCTTTCCATGATTCCCTGCATCATCAAACAGGGGTTTCAATCCCTGAGAGGGTTTGGGGTGGATTGGAGCATGCGCGGCTTCTCGTGGCGCATATTGAGGTCTTGTTTCAATCCCTGAGAGGGTTTGGGGTGGATTGGAGCTGGGGCTCACCAGGGCGACCACTTGCCCAGCGGTGTTTCAATCCCTGAGAGGGTTTGGGGTGGATTGGAGCTTTCTAGGTTGTCGTCGGCATGGGGGTCTAAAATGTTTCAATCCCTGAGAGGGTTTGGGGTGGATTGGAGCACCAATCGGTCAAGCGATGCCAACCCGTCGTCATTGTTTCAATCCCTGAGAGGGTTTGGGGTGGATTGGAGCGGCCCTCAATCCTTGGACGGATGAACCCACCGGGGTTTCAATCCCTGAGAGGGTTTGGGGTGGATTGGAGCTTCATCAGCTTTCCCGCTCCACAGTCACCCCGCCAGGTTTCAATCCCTGAGAGGGTTTGGGGTGGATTGGAGCCAGGTGGCTCAGGCGTTGACGGTAGAACACCAGGTGTTTCAATCCCTGAGAGGGTTTGGGGTGGATTGGAGCTGCCTAGAAAATCCCTGTCCCCTAGCGGACTGTCCCGTTTCAATCCCTGAGAGGGTTTGGGGTGGATTGGAGCTGCTGCTGGGGGGCAATCCGTTCATCATCCATCTAGTTTCAATCCCTGAGAGGGTTTGGGGTGGATTGGAGCGATTCAGGCATGGATGCCGAATTAGGATTGTCTCGGTTTCAATCCCTGAGAGGGTTTGGGGTGGATTGGAGCCGGCAAAAACCGTCGGGGCCATCCTCGGAAAAGTTGCGTTTCAATCCCTGAGAGGGTTTGGGGTGGATTGGAGCAGACCGCTGCACCGCTCCTTCACTGTGCAAGTGGGTAGTTTCAATCCCTGAGAGGGTTTGGGGTGGATTGGAGCCGCAGATATACAAGCTATCTTCTAAGGCCACACGACGTTTCAATCCCTGAGAGGGTTTGGGGTGGATTGGAGCGAGGAACGCGCCGTGGTGATGCCACGGGTGACGCGGGTTTCAATCCCTGAGAGGGTTTGGGGTGGATTGGAGCGGTGTCACCGCCCCCCGTGCGGTCGATTTCGCCTCGTTTCAATCCCTGAGAGGGTTTGGGGTGGATTGGAGCGATCCAAGGTTGATCCAAGGATCAACCTTGGATCGTTTCAATCCCTGAGAGGGTTTGGGGTGGATTGGAGCTACCTTGCCCGTGGTGGTGCTGCCCGTGATGAACCACTGGTTTCAATCCCTGAGAGGGTTTGGGGTGGATTGGAGCTGGCCTTCACCCTGGTGGAGAAATATCAGGAGATCGTTTCAATCCCTGAGAGGGTTTGGGGTGGATTGGAGCGCCCATTGCGCTGCTCAATTCCCGCTGGAGTCCAAGGGGTTTCAATCCCTGAGAGGGTTTGGGGTGGATTGGAGCGGCGGGCCTCTGAAAGCCTTGTCATATTTAGTTTTCAAAGTACAAAAGCGCGAACCCCCCAATTTTAGCATTTCGCCTTGCAAAAACAGCCCTCTAAACACATCGTCTAAATCCAGAAACCGTGATGAGACGAGGGATGCAGCCATTGCGCGAATCTCAGAAGCATCATCAAACGCCAAACCTAGCTGATAGACAGCCTTTCGGGCGATAGAAGAGCCTCCAAAAGACCAACACCCCCCCAGGCGCGGCAATTCCTCAGGCAAAAAACACCGTTTCATCGCGCACCTCCTCCCCGCCGATACGCTCCACCTTCTGCTGACAGCACTCACAGAGAAAGTAAAATCGAATGCTATCCGTATCTGGCTTAATTAGTTTATTGAGACGATTACGTAATTTAGTATATTCCGTCGCCGTTAGGTTACATTCAAACACACTGAATTGCATCCACTGACCATAGGAAGAAAGAATCTTATGAATTTTAGTGCGCCGCTTATCTTCAGAGATATCGTAGGTAACAACAACGTGCATCGAATTAGGGGCTAGGAGATAGATTAGAGAGAACAGACTATAGGAAATAGGGTTAGAGGAGATAGAAGAAAAACTTCCCTATCTCCTACTCTAAACTATTTCAATACTAGCGGTGGATATTGCTCTGTCTCTGCCATGAGATATTTTGCTAGCAAACGCGCTTGAATTTCAAAGGCTTCTTGATACGTGCATTGGCGACCAAGAACGGGATGTTTGAACTTAGATTGTTTCTTTTGTTCATAGAGACGAAGAAATTTGCGTCGTCCCTCATCCGTTAGCGAAACAGCATGGCTCAGCGGTTCGCTAGAAAAGTCGTCAGGAGTCAGAGCCTTTCGGTTAATGGCCGATAGCACCATCGAATCCACCACCAAGGGACGAAATTCTTCCATTAGGTCAAGGGCCAGAGAGGGGCGGCCATAGCGCTGGGTGTGGAGATAGCCCAGGTAGGGATCAAAACCCACGATATTGATAGCACCCTGTACATCGTGGGTCAGCAACGCATAGCCAAAGCTCAGTAGGGCATTCACCGGATCAGTAGGTGGGCGGCGATTGCGCGTGGTAAAACTAAAATCAGCATTCCGAATTAGGCGACCAAAGTGGCCAAAATAGGCCGCACTACCCGCTCCTTCCAATCCGCGCAGGGCATCAATCACCGCCGTTTGATTAATTGGGTTAATCGTCTGTTCTAGGCGAGTAATCGCTGATTCTAGTCCATCAATTCCCTCACGCTGAGCCCGCAATAGCATCGTGCGATAATTTTTCAGCTTGCCGCGAATAAACCCTTGCACCGCATGAATCGAACGCTCTGTTTCACCCGCCGCCTGCCACTGGGCCGACCGCACAAAAATATTTTTGTTGAGTTCCGGTTCTAACCGCCCCAAAAATCGCCCCGTTCCTGTCATAAAGCTCAGGGGAATTTTACGTTCCAATAGTTCCATCAGAGCTGCCGGAGAAACCGTTGCTCGGCCCAACACAACCACGCCATCCACTTTAATGAGGGGCACATCCAGCAGTGTTTCTTTTTGGGCACGTACCCGCAGCCGTTCATCCGTTTTGCCAATAAACGCATCGTCAGTGGAAATATAAACCGTTCCCATGGGGCCTCACTTTTTACATTACTTTTTACATTGTTTCGCGATAGCAACTAACCTTCTTAGCCGCTTGGGGTAAGCAACCGCCGTAGAGGCTGCAACCCCGGCAGCGTGGGCTGTATTCCGGTCGGGGCATTTGCCCAGTGTGGAGCAGGGTACGAACGGCTTGAATGGTCGCCACCGCATCGGCTCGCAGGGCTGGGGTCAGCTCAACCCGTTGCCGCTGGTGCGACTGGGCATAGTAAACAAAGCCCTGCGCCACCAATTGCCCCGTCATATCTTCCAAACAAAGCGCCTGGGCGCAGACTTGCAGCTCGTCATTGTCAAATTCGCCCCGGTGGCCCCGTTTGTACTCCACCGGATAGAGCTGACCGTCGGCTTCTTCGATCAGGTCAGATTTGCCGATGAGGCCATAGCGGTCGCTTTTCAGCCAGATGGCGCGTACCTGCCAGGTCTCATCACGGTGGTTACTGCCAAGGGTATGGACACGATCATGCAGCCCCGTCCCTTCCAGAGTGTACTGATTGTCGATGAACTCCCCCGCACAGAACATACGCCAGCAGCGGTGGGGACAATAGGCGTATTGGTTCAGCGCCGCAATGGGAATGTAGTCGATTTCCGTCATCGTTTTGACTCCTGAATAGGATGACGCCGGGGGCGAGATAGGGGGTAGTCGCTTCGCACCCGGACTTTAGGATGAAGGGACACGGCGGGTGACACCCATGCCCATCGGCGTTTTGCGGCCAACGCCCGCATAAAGGGCAAAGTCAGCGAGGGTGTTGAGCCGTTTCATCGTTAGAGCATCGACCTGGCCCAAGACTTGATAGGTGACTTTGCCAACACAGCCCGTGAACTGGCTGCTGGGGTTGATTTTTGCGCCAGTGTGCTGGAATTGACGGCGCGGATCGATGGCGACCTCAGTGCGAATGTCGAAGGAGCTGGGCTGCACCGCCGCTAGGATATCAGCGGGAAAATCTAAGCCGCTGTAGTGATTCCAGCGACGCAGCAGGCTGCCAAAAACGCGATCCGGCGTGGGCAAGGCAGAATCAAACTGTCCCTGACGAAAAGCCGTCGGGGTATAGAACTGAAGGGTAAGCTTACGTTCTTGCTCCGAGGCTTGCTCATAGATCTGCTGGTAGGGGCAAAAATTGGCCCAGGGCTGAGTACTTTGGGGAGTACCTTGGATGCTGGTGATGTGTAGGTCGGCGGGGCCTAAGTGCCAGGGGCGATTGGGGTTGAGGTTCAGCCAGAGCGGATTGAGATCCCTAAACAGGTGATCGTCGAGCAGGGAAATCCGCCACCAGCAAGGCGTATGGGAAGGGATGGGCTGACGGTAAGTCCAGCGTAATGATTCTGCCGCCGAGGGTTGGGCCTGCCCACGCCGCTGGCTAAAGAGTTGCAGAGGGCTGAGGGTAAAGGATTTATTGGCCTGGTTCGCATGGAAGCGATTGCCCATTTCCGCATCAACAGAGCTCACCAGGCTAAGAAACAGGGCATGGAGGTGTTTGCCAGAGGTAAAGCCTGGGGGGATGGGAGATTCGGGGATCAGATTGAGGACAAGACTGTGTGGCATGGGAATGCTTTCCGTTAGTCTTCTAAGGTGTCGAGGTAGGTGTGAATGGCGCGCACATACTGCGGATATTGCGTGAGGGCCTTTTGGAGAGCGGCATAGACTTGATCCGCGTCGATGTCGTCGTAGTCGTGGGCCAAGACATTACGAAAGCTGCCAGAGGGAGCAATGGCCTGGGCTAGGGTTGGCGGCAGGAAGCCCAGTTCTCCCATCACCATGAAGGACTCATAGTTGCTGATCGCTGCTGAATTTTTAGGACTGGTAGCCCTTTTGAGAAACGCTTTGTTGATATCCAGAGCCGATTGAATCAGCAGTTCGAGTTGTCTTTCCACAATGAGTTGGCAATCTTCATCTTCCAGGTAGGCCGACAAGCTGATCGCCTCAAACCGCTTGAGACTGTCGAGGCGATCAACCATACGGCTAAGTTTGCTGAGGATAGCTTCGCGGTTAAGCTGGCTCATGATCCCCACCTCGCAAGCGCCTGGAGTACTTTTTCCCGTTGGGTTTGGCGATACTGCTTCAGTTCGGCGGGGGCTTTGAGCGCTTGCTGCCGGAAGCGCTCAAACTCGCCGGGTTCGCGCTCGTAGACGAGTTTTCCCTCTTGAGCCACAACATGGGCGAGGATATCGGAGCAGGTGCTGAGATCAATCAGGTCGAGGCGATTGCTGGAAATGTGACTATGTTCGCTCAGGGTCAGGAGTAAATCGGCTCTGGGGAACCAAGGCTCTCCCTTGGCTGGACTAGGCTCACAGAGGTAGGCCATGTCCCAGTCACTGCTAGGCGCATGGTCGCCTCTGGCCCTAGAGCCGAAGAGAATCAGCAGTTTTAGGGTTGGGTAGTGATCGGCAATTTGGCTAGATAATGCAATGATTTTGGCAAAGTCTGTCATGGCTAAATGAGGTTGAAGACAAGATTATATGGCATGGTTAAGCAACCCAGAATTCTTCATTATCAGGACTTTGTAAAGCTACTCCAGCCGCCGCAAGCGCAAGAATTCCGGAAAGACTGGGAAAGAACAGATACTCTTTTGAACTCGGACTGTCGTGACTAGAAACATGAATGGGATAACAATCCAAACCTTGTCTCTTAAGTTTGATGATCGCCCATTTGGCCTGACCATGCTCTTTGACGATGACCCCTGGAATGAGGCTATCTCTCAATATTTTCTCCAGAGGGACAGGTAGTTTAGTTGGCCTTACAGCTCCACCAGATGTCCGTCTTACACTCAGATTCGGGTATGCCCATAGCTTTCCAAGCTGAGTAGCTTCAAAATGTGAAAGCGTTTCAACGTTAAGTGTGAAGCTAAGCTGATAGGTTTCTTCAGCTCGTGAATAAATCTCTATCCGTAAATTATCAGATATAAATTCATAAAATCTGAGCAAATGAAACGGATCTAAATCAGTCTCACCAATCTTGTCTAGGAGGAAGTTGTGTGGATCATAAATGGTTAAACTATCAAACAAGCTATCTCGAAATCGAAATAGAGGTGACCACACAGTCTTCCAGAAAATCGCGAATTCTTTTAACTCAACAGCAGTTTCCTCATAATCCTTAAATTCCTTCTCAAGCTCTTCCATCGAAAATTCTTGTCTACTCAACGCTTCAAGTTGTTCTGGATAATTAAATTCCAAAAACTTCCTGATAAAGCTTTGACGTATGTACGGCGACTGTTTGAAGAGAATCTTGATAAACGACCATTGGCCTTCTTTCTTTGGTTTAATCGGAGCTTTAGCTAAGGCTTCAGCAGTAATAATTTGCATCATTCGCTGCTTATAATAATTCCAAGAGCGAGAACCACCAAATATTTTTTGCAAGGTAGTATATAAATCTTGAACTAGCTTCTCTTCTTCTAAGTTGTGAAGCGCACTCTCAAGTTCAAGTAGTGGACGAGCAATTTCTAGGAATGCCTCAGATTTCCAGTAGATTTCTAGAAATTGACGTTTCATGCAAATTAGGTTCTCAAGAGTCTGCTTCAATGCCTCTCGACCACCAGTGCGATCTAAGTTTTCGATACCTTCTTCCCACGCTTTCTCTGGAAGGTATGCGATTACTTCAGATGGTACATCGGTCTGCTTTTTGCCTAAGACCCGACCCACACGCCCAATTCTCTGCCAAAAAGAGAAGCGATCGCGAGTTGAAAAGATTAACCAATCCAGATTCTGACGTTCAGATTCGGCGTCTCGCTCAAAATTGAAGCCGACATCCACTGTACTAGTTGCAAGAATAATCTGTTTCTGTGCTGCCTCATGACGTTCACTTTTAGATTTGATAGCACCTGTAATTCGCCCTCGCAAATTTTCAATACCTGCATTACATAAACAATCATTCAATTGATCGACTTGATCGAGAGAGTCCAGAATAACAGCTCCAAACTGATTAGGATTTTCTTTCACTCTCATTAAGACTTCGTTAGCTATTTCTGAAATAAGTTTCTTTTTTTCCAGTTGCTTACGGATCTCCAAACTGACAGCCGTTTGTGAAGGAATCACACGATCCGTTTGGGTCTCACCATCAACGTGATAAATTTTGGCTCCTGCTTCTTCAAGTTTTATAAGTGCTGCTTCACAGGCTGCTTCAGGAGTCGCAGTCAACAGTACAACTTTTCGATTGTCTCGGAAATAACCAAATGAATGCGATAGAGCTAAGTAAAATAGCAAGCTCACAAGTTGTTTTGAGTCATAAAGATGAAATTCATCGAAGATAACAGTTGCAAAGCTGCTATAAAAGGCACTGGCGATGTTGCTGTGGTCTAATCGGTTGTAGGCAAAGAATGTTGCGTAATAGAAAATATCAGGGTTGGTCACCAGTAAAATCGGCCTGCCAGCGCATTCTGGAAAGACTGTGGCAGGCTCGCGGAGAACATTATAAAGTTTCTCGCCAGAGCGATTGCCTACCCGCTCATCGCTCCACTGTTTGACGTGTCGTGCAGATGCAGCTTTCACAACATGAGGGAGCCCAGTAGCTTTGACAAATTTCTCTGCTGCTTCAGCTTGTTGTTCAATCAGGGCGTTTGTAGGAGCAATATAAATGGCATTGCGCTCGCTATTGTGATGAATAACGCTCAGGCCCGCTTTCGTTTTACCTGTCCCTGTGGGGGCTAAATCGAGAATAATGTCGTGAGTTTTAGCTGCTTCATACACTTCGTACTGATGTTGCAGAACATCCTTTCCAAAGACATTCAATAGTTCCGGTGGAAGATCGGGATTAGGGCAGGTCGCAATACTACGAGGTTCGAGGTGAATTTTGAGGCTATCCATGATTGCGTCCTCCACAAAATTCCAGGTTGGCGGGGAGAGTATAATCGCCTACCTGCCAAGCGGCACCACTAAACCGCAGGTTTTTAAGCAACGAAGCAGGCGGAATTGAGATCAAGTCAAAACTCAATAAGCTAAGTCCAGCGGGAAGATCGGCTGAGTTTAGGTAGGCGTGGCAGTTGTACTCCCCTGGAGGTTGGGCTATGACGCTAACGGTCTTTACGACTTCTACCCTAACTTTGCTCATAAATTTGCCAACCCGAATATATTCAGGCAACTCTCCATTGCCAAAGACAATAGTTTGGAAGCGGCTGCCTCGCTCAATCATCCGCAGGCGACCTGTTTGGGGAAAGTTGCTAGGCCGGAACGTATTTGGCTTCTTGCCCGTGCGTTTTAGGGGCAGGTCTTCTCTGGCAATGGCCACCCGGTTATTGGTCATGGCATACCAATAAGAATCTGAGAGTGCGTTAAACCGTTCAAATCTGAAGGACGCTGAGCATGCGACAGGCCAAGCGGGAAGAATATAGCGCTGGCCTGCCAAGGGGGTGAGATCTTCTAGATAAGTAGGTCGCCCCGTTGCCTGACCTAGTAAGCGATAGGGCGATCGCGCCCAGCCGAGGGCATAGGCCAGGGCATAGTTCCCAATAGTGTCCTCGGTGTAGTAGGTGTCTGATAGCTCTCTGGAGGCAAAAAAGACAGGCTCAGCGCACCATAGCTCTAGTAGTTGGGCCGTTTGATAGGGTGGTGGGAGCGTTTGAAGCTCTAGCTCAATTTGCGTCATGGTTTAAGCCTCCTGCTCTTTGCCCTTACCTTTTTTCTTTGATGCGGCTTTGACCTTACGCATAGGTTCGTAGGATTCGTTGAGCCGTTTGAGGAAAGCGGCTTGA
>NZ_CP046158.1 GCF_016403105.1 Leptolyngbya sp. BL0902 | reverse complement strand
GGCGGCGGCGGCGTTGTTGGTGATGACCTCCGTCAGCAGGGTGGTGACGGCATAGATAGCGGCCAGAGACAGCCAAGGATTATTGCCTGCCAGACTCAGCACTGCTAGGGAAAAGGTTTCGGCAACCCCCGTGACTTCGAGGGCTTTGCCCAAGGATAAGGCGGCGGCAACCACTAAAAGTACAGACCAATCAATCGCCCGAAACCCCTGCTGAAACGAGCAGCATCCGGTGACAACCATTAATACGGCGGCCAGCGCGGCGGCATGGAGCATATCCATCCAGCCGAAGGTAGCCAGGGCAATCATCATTAATAGAATGCCGAAGGCGATGGGGGCTTTGTTGTGGCGCAGGGGGTCGGAGTTGGGGACAGGGCTAACCAAGTAAAAGTCTCGGCTGGCGCGGCGTTCCTCCAAAAAGGAGGGGTTGGCCTCTAGCAGCAGGGTATCGCCCGGTCGCAGACGAATATCGCCAATTTTGCCAGGGAGACGCTCTCCATTACGGCCCACCGCCAGCACCACCGCCCCATAGCGACGGCGAAAGTTGCCCTGGCGGACGGTAATGCCCACCAAGGGACAAGTATTGGATACCACCGCTTCAATCAGAGAGCGCTCTTCGCGGGGAGAATCGAGCTTAAATACTTGGTCGGTGGCGGGCTGAAGGCCACGAATTTGGTTGAGATCCACAATGGAATCCACCATGCCCACAAAAACGAGCTGGTCGCGGTCGCGCAGTACCTCATGGGGGTTTACCGCCGTTAGGAGTTGTTCGCCCCGCTGAATTTCGGTGAGAAACAGCCCCGGCAAGTGGCGTAATCCCGCTTGTTCAACGGTCTTCCCGGCCAGGGGGCTATGGTCTTCTACCACCATTTCCACGGTGTATTCCCGAGGGTCGTCGGTTTCGGCAATGGCGGGCTTGCGGGTGGGCAGTAGCCAGCGCTGGGCCAAAATCAGCATTAAACTTCCAGCTACAGCACAGGGAACCCCAACGGGGGCCAGGTCAAACATCCGCAAACCAGGTAGATCGGTTTCAGCGATCAGCAGCCCATTGACCACTAGGTTAGTGCTGGTGCCAATCAGGGTACACATACCGCCCATAATGGCGGCATAGCTGAGGGGAATCATCAGCTTAGACGGGCTGATGCGTAGCTTGCGGCACCAGTCTCCTACCGCCGGGATGAACATCGCCACAATGGGGGTATTGTTCAAAAACGCGCTCAGACTCACCACGGGCACAATCAGCCGAATTAACGCCTGGGTGGCCCCCTTGGGCATCCCCAACACTTGCCGCGTAACAACATCTAGGCCGCCCGTCTGTTGCAGCCCGGCCACCACAATGTAAAGCACCGCCACCGTAATCATGCCGGGGTTGCTAAACCCAGCCAAGGCCGTCGCCGTATCCAGAACACCGCTGATCATAAGCACCGCCAGCGCCCCCAGGAAGATCGCCTCCGCCGCCAAGCTGGTGAGGGCATTCAGCAAAAAAGCCCCAAGGGTAACCAGCAGAGCTAGCCATCCCATCCAATCCAGATTTGCATGAATCGCGCCCCTGGCCACGACCCCAACCATCACCACCCCAGCCAGGGCAACCGCCCCTTGTAGCACCTGCCGCAGCACCTTCAGCAGCGGCTTTTTGTCAGCGGGCACCGTGAACCTGTTATCAGATTGACTTGGACGAGAAGACAGATCGTTTTTCATCCTGAATATATTTCAGATAGGTTTTTAATTGGGTGTGCATCACATTATGAACGACGATCACGTCCCTTTTACCGCCAAGCCATTTAAGACCAGAGAGAGAATATTCCCCCACCCCACCCAGGCAGCACCCCATCATCCACCAACGATAGAATGCCGCAACGTTGAGTAAAACCACAATCCGACTGAGGTGCAAACACAATTTCGGGGCACAATGGCAGAGTAACGCATCGGCAGCACCCCATGGCAAAGACAAACTCCCCTCGTTTAGCGTCCAAAACCATTGAAACGTTGACGACTCAAAGTTTTTTGTTTCGGGGACTTGATAACGACCCACTCCTCCGCGCCCTTGACCCAAGTAGGCTCGTGAGCGAAAAGCTTTACTCCAACCGTCCGGTGTACACCGCCTTTCGGCCCAACACCTGGCAAGAGTATCTCTACGTTGTTGTCGATGGCGGCCCAGTCATTATGCACAGCACTCCCCTAGACCGAGTTATGGCCATGACCTATCCCGGCGGCTGTTTTGGCATGAGAAGTCTCCCCATCGGTGTAGGCACTGCGGCCCGTGCCTTCCCCAGTTTGGTAGAAGCCTACAAAACTACGAACGTAATCAAAATTCCTGTTCAGGTAGTGCAAGATTTTTACAATCAGAATGAAACGTTTCGGGATCGCTATACGCTGCTATTTGAGCTGCGCGAAAAGTTTCAGTATCACCTGCTAAATTGCAGCACCTATCCTCCCCAGGCGGTTGCGGCGGTGCTACGGGCCTTAATTTTCCAAGAGCGCAGCCTTGGTGCCCAGCCTGTGGGCACCAAACTAGAGTATGTCTTTGATTTGCCCATTGACCTGATTGCCCGCGCCTGCCAGCTCAACCACCGCACCGTAGAGCAAGTGCTGAAGGGGCTCACCAAAGCGGGCTATCTCCAGACCGACAAATCTGGAGAATCGGCTAGCGATCTGGTCAGGGTGGTCGATCCCGAAGGGCTGAAAGAAGTCTATGGTGCTACCCGCGATAAGGTCTCTTGGTGGCCCTTAAAGTAGGTCAGCCGACGATGCTGGTATGCGGCATCTTAGTCGGTGCTACCCAGCCTCAATCTTTTAGTAGTGATCTAGGGTTTTGAGATAGCTACCCCACCGACTCGAAAGATTAGATCGTCCAATCCGCGCTCTCGTCAAGATGAGCAGCTATAGTAGGATACCCCGCCAACATTAGAAAACGCCTTGGGCTTTAGGCGATAGTATTTATCTTCTACTGTTTTTGATTGCTCGTCATAGGGATAGCTTAGAACTTCTTGCAGTTCTTTCACTAACGTATAATCTCCCTGCGTTGCTTGTTGATAGGCTGGAACAACCAACCACTCTCGCCATGCATATTTGGGATTCGTCTGTTTCATCTGGGCTGATATTTCAGTTAGATGACCGCTGTTTACAACGAGATGACGCCAGTTTGTGAGCCAAGCTTGCCATTGTTTATCAAGGGCCTGGGACGGTTCACCATAGAAGCTCTTTTTCAAGCCTGAAATATCGTCTGGTATATGGGATAGCTCTCGGAAGAAAATAGTGTAATCTACCTCCGATTGGATCATTAACTGCATTAGTTCCTTAAAAAGCGCTGGATCAAATTCAGACAAACCTAGTTTAGTCATCCACATATTTTGCAGTTGTTCCTGCATGACTTCTGCAAAGTCATGGCGCACCTGGTCGAATTGCTCTAAAGCTTTAGGATCTTCGGTCAGCAGTAATCTGACCGATTGCCAAAACATATGATAATTAGCTTCAGCAGCAACGGGCTGATTAAAAAATGAAAAATGCTTGCCGCCCCCTGTCCAAGGTTGAAACCAAGGGTCAAAAACTTCACAAAATCCAAATGGCCCATAGTCGAGGGTAAAGCCCCCAGCAGCACAGTTGTCGCTGTTAAAATTGCCCTGGCAGTAACCAACTCGTTGCCAGTTAGCCACCAGTGATGTCAGACGCTGGCGAAATAACGTTGCTAACTTAACGAGTTGATCGGCAACGCTAAGGCTTGGGTCAATCTCGCTTTGGTATTCTCGCTCGATTAAATGGGATACTATCATGCTCAACTCCTCTAGGGCGCTGGGATGAGCCTTGCTGCGCGCACGGCGGGCAAACAACTCTAGCTGGCCAACGCGCAAAAAGGAGGGGGCCACGCGGGTTGAAATTGCTACAGGGTTTTCCACCAAAATATCAGGATCAGTGGAGTGAGAGTCTTGAGAATACCAAGGCCGGGTAACGGTTTCAGATTGAGAAACATACAGTGTTAAAGAGCGCGATGTTGGCACCCCTAAAGCCTGCATATAGTCTTGGGCAAGAAACTCTCGCACACTTGAGCGGAGGACAGCGCGGCCATCACCGCCACGGCAATAGGGCGTTGGGCCACCACCCTTTAACTGCATTTCCCAGCGCTGACCGTTAATGATGCCTTCAAACACAGAAATAGCTCGACCATCGCCATACCCATTACCCGTACCAAAAGGACATTGCTGGGTATATTCAGTACCATAAATCGACAGAGCATAGCCCGTTGCCCAGCCGATCTGACGCATTGGCCCATGGGCTGCGGAGACATCACCAGAAAAGATACGGCGAAATTTCTCATCAAGTGCCAGATTATCACTTAACCCAAGTTCCTTAAAAAACGTGCGGCTATGGGTTATGTACTCTGGCTCTGCAATTGGTGTAGGTGTCACAGGTACAAAATGGCCAGAAAAAACCTGGCGGGCACGATGATCCTCACCATCGACCGTAGCACCGGGATCGGCATTTAAAGTATCCATTAGGGAATAATTTGCCAATTGCACAAACTCCTCAAAGGTTGTTATGCAAGACTCAACAGATGGTTGAGATGAAGGTGCCATAGTTGATAGTGCCTATTTTGCGGGGAAGAAATATACTGAGTTGAAGCTATTATAGATGGCTAGCCCATTCAAAATCTGCTCCCCCGGCCTAGTAAGATGCAGAAAATGAGGTTAACCGAGTGCAGTTCATAGAGGAAGCCCACGGCACAGGGAAAAACCATGACGTAAGGATGTGAAGGCTTTGCCCGCAGCGGGTTGACAGGGTTGACAGAATGAGGAAGAGGGAGAGGGAGAAGGGCTAGGAGTAACCACATGACTCCGCGCCCGTCCCAGGACTCAGATGAACCAACGGCCAGCGTCCCTGAGCACGCATCTACCATGATGGCACGGTGCCCGACTAACCCTTCGGGTGCTGTTTTAGGTTGTGCTATTCCCAGGGGATGCGGTGAATCTGGGCAAACGGCCCTCGGTGTTGGCAACCTAGGCTAAGTCTGAGTCAAATTATCAAGGATTATTTTCTGGCTTGGGTTCCTAACTTAGAACCTGAACCAAGAATAGGCTAGTTATTGCCAGGAATAACCAGGAAAAACCAGCTAGCAAAAGCGGTTTCAATCCTAGTTTAACCAGCTTATAGAGATAGGTTTCTAGGCCCATGGCCGCCAGGGCGATACAGAGTAGTACTTGGTTCCCTTGGGCCACACTGGCCTTGAAGGCGGTGGGAAAGATCTGCAAACTATTCAGCAGTACCAAGCCCGCAAAGAACAGTACAAACCAGGGAATGGGAAGAGCCTTTTGGGCTTGTCCAGGGATCCGAGATCCACGAGCCTGCCAGCCTAGCCCCAGCAGAATCGGGACAATCAACAACACGCGGGAGAGCTTGGCGACGGTGGCGATGTCGCCGCTGGTGGCGCTGTGCTGGAAGGCGGTGGCGATTACTTGGGCCACTTCATGAATCGATGCGCCACACCAGAGGCCAAAGGTTTCGGGCGACAACTGGCCCAATCCGGCAATTAGGGGGTAGCTGACCATGGCCAGGGTGCCGAATCCGGTAATGGTCGCGATGGCGTAGGTCATGTCTTCCTCGGAGCCATCGACTACCGCATTGGTGGCTACAATGGCCGAGGCTCCACAGATAGAGGTACCTGCTGCAATTAGCCGCGTCAGTTTGGGGTTTACCGACAATCGCTTGCCTAACCAAATTGTCAGCAAAAAGGTACTGATGGTGCTGGACGTAATGATGATTAATCCCACCGGGCCAACGGCCAGGATCTCCGCCATACTGAGCCGCAAGCCCAACAAAATCACCGCCAGCCGCAGAATTCGCTTCATGGCGAACTGAATGCCGGGACGATAGACCGCAGACAGAGAAACCGTTTGACGCACAACAATTCCCAGCAGCACTGCCACCAGCAACGGATTCAGCAGCTTGATGCCAGCGTTATGACTGATCTGGCCAATTCCTAACGCCATGGCTGCCAGCAGTCCAGTTAATCCTAGACCAGGAAGCCAAGCTTTGATTTGAGCCATCCAAGGGAGCGAGGGCGATGGTGGAGACGAAATATCCGTTTTTGCAGAAACTTTCATAGGGCAATCCTTCAACGTTGGCGAAAAGGCGTTGTTAGGGGGGATAGAGGGCGATGGATCGAGTAGCGCGAAGCAGAACCCAACACCATCCGTTCTGGGATGAGTGCCAAGTCAGGAGAACCCCGGTGGCTTCATTGCTGGGCCATCGGGATAGCGATGTGGCCAAGAAAAGGAAGAGAGGTAGGTTCGATGATCTAAAAAACGCTTGGGTCTACACCACGATGGCCAGCAGAGAAAACACCAGCAGCAGAGCCAGCACCACTTGGCGAAACAGCCGTTCATCCACGCGCTTAAAGCACATTTGTCCCAGAATTAGCCCTAGGCCAAAGGCGGGCGCTACGGCCAAAAACAGCCGCCAAACGGTGTTGGATAGCAGGCCACTTAACCAAAAGGAAATGAGGGCAATGGCCTGGGTAAAGGCAAAAAAGATGATGAAGTTGGCCCGATTCGCGGCGGCGGCATTGTTGCCTGACAGGGAATACAACACGATGGGCGGGCCACCAATCCCCGCTAGCCCAGTCAGAAATCCGCTGACGGCTCCTACCACCGAGGTCAACGACACGTGGGCCTGGTTGTAGTGGCTCTTGCCCGTCCACAACAGCCCAACAAAGGCCAGGATGATGCCGCCCATCACCTTCCGCATCACCGTCGGCTCTAACCAGGCGAGGAAATAGGCTCCGACGGGCACCATCACCATGGCACTCAGGGTTAGGGGAAAGACCTCACGCCAGAGGGTTTTGGGTAGTGCAGCGGGCACCAGACCCACCCCAGCAATGGTTTCCAGCAAAATTACCGTCACCACCGCCTGCTGGGGCGAGAAAAATAGGCTGAGGGCAGGGGCAGCAATCATGGCGGAACCAAACCCGGAGAACCCACGGGTAAATCCAGCAATGGCCACGATTCCAAAACTTACCAGCCAGACCCCAATGCCCATGCTTCTTCTCTGCCAGACGGAACGTTGTTTCAGACGGAATATGCTTCAGACAGACTATTAGAAAAGGATCCCCACGGTATTAGCTTGGTAACAGGAGTGAGGTGGAGTAGGGATCCAAATACTTCAAAATTGAGGCGTGCTGGCCCTCTCCCTAAATCCCTCTCCCAAAATGAGAGAGGGACTTTGAAAGGCGTTCCGGCTCCCCTCTCCTTCCTGGGAGAGGGGTTGGGGGTGAGGGGCCTTTGCTATCTACTGAACCTACAAGTTGGCCATAGCTAAGGCCGGGGCTGGCTCAACCGTAGCTCCAAAGGTGGCGTTCAGCCCCTGGGCAATGTTGCCAAAGATTTGGCTCAGCGGGGCATCGGGTTCGCACAGCGGCAGGGGTACCCCGGCATCGCCCTGGGCGCAAACACGGGGGTCAATGGGCACCTGGCCCCAGAGGGGAACCGAGAGTTCCGCCGCCATTTGGGCACCGCCGCCACTGCCAAAGATGGGGGTGGGTTCGCCGCAGTGGCCGCAGAGTAGGTAGCTCATGTTTTCCACCAGGCCCAACACAGGCACCCCCACCTGACGGAACATATGAACACTACGCCGCACGTCGGAAATGGCCACCTGCTGGGGAGTGGTCACCATCACCACGCCGCAAATGGGACTTTCCTGGACGATGGTGATCTGGGCATCGCCCGTGCCGGGAGGCAGGTCAATCAGCAGATAGTCCAGGTCGCCCCACTCCACCTCATGGAGAAACTGGGTGATGATTTTGTGCATCACCGGGCCGCGCCATGCCAGGGGATGATCCCGCTCGGCCAGCAGCCCCACGGACATGAGCTTGATACCGTGGGCCTCTAGGGGCCGGAACCGCTGACCCGTGGGCGTGTCGATCACCTGCACCTGGGACTGACCCAGACCCAGCATTTGGGGCACGTTGGGGCCGTAGATGTCGGCATCCAGTAGGCCCACCTTGGCCCCGGTTTTGGCCAGGGCGGCGGCTAGGTTCACCGCTGTGGTGGATTTGCCCACGCCCCCCTTGCCGCTGGAAACCGCCAGGGTAATCCGCACGCCGGGAATGGTGCAGAGTTCCGCATAGGCTTTTTTGCACCAGGGTAGTTGCGCCAGGGTGGCTTGCACCTGGTCTTGCAGATCCAACTGGTGCCGCCCCACGTACAGCCGCAGGTAGACATAATCGCCCACCACCCGCAGGTTTCGCACCATGCCCAGGCTGACCAAGTCGCTGCCTAGGGCGGGTTCTTTCAGAGTTTTCAGTAGAGCTACGACCTCTGATTTACGGCCTAGTTCCTCAGGGCTGGGGGGCGCTTCGGCGGTGGCCGCATCAGCCCGATGGAAGGGGGAGGTATGGTTAGACATTCGAGGTCTCCGGCATAGACTTCTGGATCGCATCGATGGCCCGCTGGGAGAAAATCCGCACGTCCATGTCGGGGTCGTGGAGGGTTTGGCTGAGGGCGGGCAGGGCGTCGGGGTTGGAAAGCTTGCCTAGGGCGGTGGCGGCATCACGGCGCACGTCGGAATAGTCGTCGGTGAGGGCCTTGATCAAAGCAGGCATGGCCCGCTCATCGGCCACCTTTTGCAGGGCACGGGCGGTAAACTTACGCACCTGCCATTCCGGGTCGTCCATGGCTTGCACCAGGGCGGGGATAGAGTCTGCCGCCGCCAGCAAATCCAAGGACTGGGCCGCATTGCGCCGTACCTGCCAATCAGCATCGCTGGTCAGCAATTCACAGAGTAGAGGCACCACACCCTCATCACTGAGGTGGCCTAGGGTGAGGGTGGCCGCCCGTCGCACCGCTTCAACGGGATCCTTCGCCAAGGCCAGAGCAGGTTCGCAGCGCACCACTTGGTTCAGGTAACGCAGGGTAGTCACAGCGGCTTCCCGCAGGTCGGGGTTCTCCGACTGGAAGAAGGGCAGGATGTAGGGCAACGCCTGGGCATCGTGGATTTTCCGCAGCAGCACCAGCACGTTGAGCTGAGCGTGAACGTTGCCCGTTTGCAGCAGATCCAGCAGCTTCATCAGGTCGTTGGTGGAAACCAGTTCCTTCAGGGCCGACAGGGCTTCATGGCGCACCTTTTCGTGGGCGGAACCCAGGCAATCCATCAGCGGATTAATCGCCACCGGATTGGCAAATTCCCACAGGCTGGTAATGGCAATTTCCTGCACCATGGGGCTTTCGTCATACAGCGCCCCAATGAGTGGCTCAATGGCATCTTCATCACCCAAATGTTGCAGGGTTTTGACGGCTACCAAACGCTCATCGAGTTCGGGAGATCGCAGCATTTCAACCCATTGGGCAACTTCGGGATCCATATCCGTGGAATACATAAGGCAGGTGTCCTAAATATCAGCAAAGGGGAAGGGTGAGAGTGGTTGGCTTGGGGTAGTTAGGGACGGGTTGAATTCAAAATTTACAATTCAAAATTCAAAATTCAAAGCTCACAATCACAATCACTATCTGAGCAAGAAGGGAATCTGCACCGTAATGGCACCTGTGGGGCATTCCTTTTCGCAGGGTAGGCAGAACCAGCACTCGTCGTATTTCATGTAGGCTTTGCCTGTTTCGGGATTCTTCACCAACACATCTAAAGGACAAACTTCAATGCAAGCCACACATTTTTCAAGGCACTTCGATTCGTCCACAATCACCGGGACATCCACACGCTGAGTCGTCAAAGCCATAGCCAAAATCCTGAGATTTAATAAGGGTGAATAAGGTTTCTCCGGCTCCCCTCTCCTCCCTGGGAGAGGGGCTGGGGGTGAGGGTCTACCGCACCGCTACGTCGTAGACTTCTTCCTTCAGGTTTACGTCCACGATGTAGGGTTCAACGGCCCGCTTAAACAGTTCCATATCGCCGTGGGTGCCCTTCTTCAGGTTGACGTGGCAGAACCATTCAGCATCGTTCTTTTCGGGATAGTCCAGCCGATAGTGGTACAGGCCCCAGCGGGTTTCCTTGCGGAAGAGGGAGGCACGGGCGGCCATTTCGGCGCAGTCGCGGATGAAGTGGACTTCCATGCAGCGCATCAATTCGTGGGGGTCGCTGGCCCCCATCAGGTTGAGGGTGTCTTCGTAGGCCACAAACTTTTCGAGGCCAATGTCCATGTTGTGGGGCGACTTGGGCGGTTGCAGGTAGTCGTTCACCAGGCGGCGCAGCTTGTATTCCACCTGGGTGTGGGGCACGCCGTTGGGCTGGTGCAGGGGGCGATAGATGCGCTCCTGTTCGGCGGCGAGGAAGTCGGCATCGGGTTCTACGTGTTCCAGATCGCGCACGTAGTCCATGGCGTTTTCCCCGGCAATGCGGCCATAGACAAAGGCCCCAATCATGTAGTTGTGGGGCACACTGGCCATGTCGCCAGCGGCATAGAGACCGGGCACCGTGGTTTCGGCGCGCTCGTTCACCCACACCCCAGAGGCGCTGTGGCCGCTGCACAGACCAATTTCGGAGATGTTCATTTCCACGCCGTGGGTGCGGTAATTTTCGTTTCGGCCCTCGTGGAAGCGTCCTCGGCTAGGTCGCTCGTTGTCCCACAGCACCCGCTCGATTTCAGAAATCGTGTCGTCGTCCAGGTGGTACATCTTCAGATGGACGGGGCCTTTGCCAGAGTGCAGCTCTTTGTAGACCTCCAGCATCATCTGGCCGCTCCAGTAGTCGCAGTTAATGAAGCGGTGGCCCTCGGCGTTGGCGGTGTAGGCTCCGAAGGGGCTGGCTACGTAGGCGCAGGCGGGGCCGTTGTAGTCCTTAATCAGCGGGTTGATTTGGAAGCATTCAATGTTGGTCAGTTCTGCCCCGGCGTGGTAGGCCATGGAGTAGCCATCCCCGGCATTGGTGGGGTTCTCGTAGGTGCCGTAGAGGTAGCCAGAAGCGGGCAGCCCCAGGCGACCACAGGCCCCAGTGCAGAGCACCACCGCCTTAGCCTGAATCACCACCATGTTGCCGTTGCGCACATCCAGCCCCACGGCTCCGGTGACGCGGCCATTTTGCACCATCACGCGGGTGGCCATCACCCGGTTGGTGACGTTGACCTTGTGGCGCTTCACCTGGCGAGCGAGAATTTTCTTAAGATCCTTACCTTCGGGCATGGGCAGCACATATTTGCCTACCCGGTGCACCTGCTTGAGGTCGTAGTTACCTTCGTGGTCTTTTTGAAATTTGACCCCCCAGCTTTCCAGTTCTTGAATCACCTCAAAGCCCAGCCGTCCAGTTTCATAAACGGCTTTTTGGTTGACAATGCCATCGTTGGCAATGGTGATTTCACGAACGTATTGCTCTGGGGTGGAATTACCGGGAATCACAGCGGTATTTACCCCATCCATCCCCATGGCAATGGCACCACTGCGGCGGATATTGGCCTTTTCTAAAATCAGCACATCACTTTCTGGGCTGGCCTGTTTCGCTTTAATGGCGGCCATGGTGCCAGCAGTGCCACCACCCACCACCAAAAAATCCGTTTTCAGATACTGAATGCTCACTTAATCACGTCCTCAGCTTAAACGGCAGTGAAATTGAAATCTTTGCTTGATTCATCAAGGCTGGGGCTATAGCGAATTGCCCTGGTTTCTGCGCCTCATGTCTGTAGTCTAAGGGAGCCTTAAATCACTATCAATACGGTTTGTAACGATGACTACGGTTTGATCATCACAGCCTTCTATAAACTCATAAAAAAAATCTATTAGACATCTATAATCTCATCTTTTCCTGAATTAATAAGCTTTTAAGGATCGGCAAATCAGACTGGATTCCTTTAGAATGGAGGTAACAAATTTTTCTGAGCCATAAAGTTGGGGATATTGATCCGCACTCATAATCCGTCAATACGTTCCTTGAGTCATCTCATAATAAATGCGAGCGTTAACGCAATAGGTCATTTTTGCAAAAAGTAGCAGGTTGTAGAAATGATGAATAGAACAACAAGATCACTTTATTTTTTTAAAATGATGCTAATCAATGAAATGGCTGAAAATAAAGACTGACTGCTCTTCATTAAGGTTTTTCTCTGTTGAGTTCCCTACGCGCCTAAGACGCATACCGCCGTGGAAATTTATCAGCTTAAAGTGTTTCTAGAGGTGGCTCAGTGCCTGAGCTTTACCGAAGCTGCCGACACCCTAAATTTGACTCAGCCAGCGGTGAGTGCCAAAATCAAATCCCTAGAAACAGAACTAGAAACGCCACTTTTCCATCGCCTTGGTCGCCGGATTGAACTGACTCAGGTGGGGGAATATTTACTCGCGGAGGGGCCACAACTACTGGAGGTAGAGCAGCGGCTCAAGGCTGAAATTGAGGAAATTAAGCAGGGCAAACACAGCGCCCTCACCCTTGGTGGCATGGCCGATGTGATGGATCACTGGTTGCCGTCGGTACTATACGACTATCGACGGCGTTATCCAGCCGTTCAAACCCGCTGTGTGCAGTTCAATTCGGCAGAGGAACTGTACCGAGCCATCAAAGCCGGAGATGTAGATCTAGGGATTTCAGACCTCAGCTATGGCACCTTTGACGACCTCGCCGAAACCGCCATTGATTCAGTTCACTATTCCCTCGCTGTGTCCGCTAGCCATCGCCTAGCCCAGCAACCTTGGCTGAGTTTGCAGGAATTAAAAGATGAGTCCTGGGTATTACTGCCTGAAGGTTCACCCAGCCGCATTATGCTGCAAAAACGAATGCAGGAACTGGGGCTAGAACTGTCGGACTTTGCCCATGTGGAAGTGGTGGATTCCCTCAGTCAGGTACGAACTTATTTAATGCAAGGGCATTATCTTGGCTTTGTTTCTGATTTTGAACTGCATTTGGAAAGTCAGGCGGGGCTAATTCGTCATGTCCCCCTAGAGGAATTTGCCCTGGGTAGTCCGCTGTTTTTGCTAATGGCCAAGCGGCTGAATCGTGCCCTAGAAGCTTCTCTTGCTGGGAGTTCTCCTCGGTCGAGTATAGAAGCCGTACAGCAGTTTGTTGCTTTACTAAAAACACGCCAAACATGCCCCCCAGTTCCCGATATTTCCTCGGTATCCCTAACCCCTGTTCAGCCTATCGCTACAACTGCCAGGGTACCTCAGTTCCAAGCACCAAACTTTTTTGTGCGGGCCGTTTCTCCCGGCAATACAGATACGATTCGCCTCACCATTGGCACCCAAAATCGAACGATTCAAACCATTACCGCTGGGCTCATTATTCAACGGTTAGGTCTGCTAGAACACTTTTTGCCCCGCCACGGACGCTACAGCGGCACCCGTTACCAAATCCGCTGGGCCGACTATAGCTCCGGTGCGCCCATTGTGGAGGGGTTGCAAACCCAACAGATCGACATCGGCGTGCTGGGGGACTATCCCCTACTGCTCAGCGCCCTTCCCGGTGCGGCAGATACCGCCTGCACCCGCCTGATTAGCTTTGTGGCCAGCAACCCCGACGGCACCGGAAACGACATCATTGTGCCCCAGCAGTCGCCGCTCCACGCCATCGAAGACCTGGCGGGACGGGTGATTGCGGTGCCCTTTGGCTCAGCGGCCCACAGTATGGTGATGCGCTCCCTGCACCACTGCGACCTGCTGGATGCCGTCACCCTCACCACCATCGATGCCTGTAACCACTGCACCCGTCGCCCCTCTAGTGCCGCTCATAACACCATCGACGGCTACGCCTACTTCGCCCCATTCCACGAAATCGCTAAGCACAGGGGCCAGTTTCGGCGGCTGTTGTCCCACCAGATGGATGGTCTACCCACCTTCCACGGGGTCGTCATCCGCGACGAATTGGCCGATCAGCATCCCGAAATTGCCGTGGCCTACCTGCGGGCGCTGCTGGCTGCTCAATATTGGTACGCTACCCAGCCCATCGCCCCTACCTTGGTCAGTCGTTGGGTCAATATAGATGCCGCCATCGTCAGCAAAACCCTGCTATCCGGCACTAGCGACCCTGTGGATGTGGTATATCATTCCGAAACCCAACTGCGGGCCGACTGGCTCCAGGCCCACATCCATGCCCTTAGCCAAATTGCGGGCCAAGAAACCCTAGGCCATATCAACCTAGAGGGCTGGATGCAACCGGAATTTCTCACCGCCGCCATCGCTGCACTGTAGGCATCCTGGTTGACTGACCAAGCTTGCCACAACCCAGATCCGTTAAAGGATTCAGGAGACCTCCCCCCATAAACCCAATACTATAGGGGCGCGGTTTTCGCGCCCGGTGCAGAGTCTTTTGTCAGTCAACCAGATAGGGATTCTCCCCTTCTTATGCTTCCATGCTTTTCATGGTTTCTTCGCGAATGCATTCAAATACTCGGCGGTGCAGATCAATAAAGTCCTGGGAAAGAGTGTCATCAAAATGACGGGGCCGGGGCAAATGCACAGGAATTTCTGACTTAATTCGTCCCGGATGAACGCCCATAGTACAGATACGATCACCCAAGAAAATCGCTTCTTCAATGTCGTGGGTGACAAAAATTACCGTGGTCTTCAGATCATCCCAAATGCTCAGCAAAAGCTCCTGCATCATATGGCGGGTTTGGGCATCCAGGGCGGCAAAGGGTTCATCCATCAACAACACCGAAGGCGAATTCACCAAGGCCCGAATAATGCTGGCCCGCTGCTGCATTCCACCAGAGAGCTGGTGGGGGTAGCTATTGCGGTGTTTATACAGGCCCACCCGATTCAGGTAGTCATTCACCCGTTCTGTGCGTTCGGCCTTGGATACTCCTTGTATTCTCAAACCCATCTCCACATTTTGAAAGGTGGTTTTCCAGGGCAGCAGAGAATATTGCTGAAACACAAACCCTCGATCTGCCCCAGGCCGTGTGATCGGCATGTGATCAACCAAAGCATAGCCGCTGGAGGGCTTAATAAACCCCGCAATCACATTCAACAGCGTCGATTTACCGCAGCCCGATGGCCCTAGCAAACAGACAAATTCCCCTGGCTGAATAGAAAGCTGAATCGAATCTAGCACACAGTTTTCATACTGCTTGCGGCGATAAACCACCGACAGCCCTTCTACCTGTACGGATCCCTTCAGGGTTGCTCGCTGTTCCTGCTCAATTTGTTGCATCGTAACCATGCTCTCTCCTTGTCTGTCCGTCCGTGGGTTTACTGTAATGATTGGGGATTAGCCCTGCTTCTTAATCACCCGCCAGGGCATCAGGGCACGGGTCGCCTGATCCACCGCCCAGGAGCTAAAGGCTCCCATGAAGCCGATCAGCAGCATTCCCATCACAATCGGCGGATAATTGGATGTCACGTAGGATTCCCAGGTGATGTAGCCAATCCCATAGCGTCCAGCCAAAATTTCCGCCGTAACCAAGCAAAACCAGGCATTACCCATGCCAATTGTGAGGCCGCTAGCGATACTGGGCATCGAACCTGGAATCACAATATCTTTGAAAATGTGCCAGGGATTGGCTCCTAAACATTGGCCTACGCGAATCAGAACTGTGTCACCTAGCGTACTTTCAACGCCTTTGATAGTGCTAATCAGAATAGGAAAAAATGCGCCGATAAAGGTGATGTAAACCATGCCATTTTCAGCGCTAGGAAACATCAAAATTGCTAAGGGAATCCAGGCCACGGCGGGAATGGGACGGAGAATTTCTAAAGGTGGCATCGCCAGATCTTCCACCACCTCGAACCAGCCCACCAGCACACCTAACAGCACCCCAGCAATAGACGCAATGGCATAGCCCCAAAGCACCCGTTGAATGCTCGACCAAAAATGTATCCAGGGATTACCCGTCATAAACTTGATCGTCGCCCTAAATACCTCTAAGGGTGAGGGAAGAAATTGAAAGTTGATGATGAAATTAAAATTGATCGTACTGAGGATTTGCCAAATGCCAAAGAATAGAACCAGCGAGAGTAGTTGACGCAGAGGGCGGCTTTGTAATATGGCTGTTCTCGCTGTCGTCGCAAGCTGGCTGACCCAGCCCATCGGGCTAGGCTTCGATACCGTAACTGTCATTGTTTTCCTCTCAAAACTACAGGGGTAAGGCCCTAGAGCTACATTACGGGGATGTTAGATCCGTATTCCGTGTATTCTGTGCCACACTGAATTCCCCTTTTGTGCGGAGTTCACTGGTATTGCTCCCCTGTGTAGCGTCCTAGGGCTAACCCAATATCTGAAACTAACTGGCCTTAGCGAACCCCTAGGAGAACGGGTTGCTTGGCGTAGATGCTTTGCAAATCCCGGAATGCCGTCAGGGTTCCCCCTGTTTGGGCCACGTAGGCTTGGGCATCGGACTCTAGCAAAAAGGCCGCTACCTCATCACCGTTGCGAACAAAGTAAGAGTTTTCAGCAAACAGTTTCAAGCCACTGTTGTGGTCATGGACAAACATGGCATTGGCCGCTTGACCCTCGGCCTGAAGTTCTGTGAGGGCCTTCACCATATTGGCAATGGAGGCAAAGTTAGTGACCGTTTCCTCCCCTTGCACCCAGAATTGGGCGGCTCGTCTCGGGTCCTCAATGAGTTCTCCAGTTAGGGCATCTTCTCCAGAAATTTCGTAGGATTCAGCGGTGGCTACTACGTCATCATACTCAAGACCTAGCTCTTCCATCGCCCGCCGCAAAAAGCTTTCATCCGTCCAGTTCACAACTTCGCTAGGGTCAATGGGGTTTTCAATTCTGCCGAGGCTGGTAAGCGTAGCCACACTATTCTCAAGGGCGCTGAGTTGAGTATCTCCAATGGTGGGATTGAGGGTCTGTAGTCCGGAAGGGCCGAGGAACATATAGACCACTTCCTTTTCGATCCCTGACCACTCTTGAATTTGAGCGGAAATGCCCTCAGGATCTTCCCGGAACATCTGGTTAGCTTCCAGCACAGCCTTCAGATAGGCCACTACAATGTCGGGATGCTGTTCCGCAAAATCAGACCGTACCGTGATGCCATGGAGGGTAGGAATGCCTGTTTGAGCACCATCAAAAATTTTTCTGGCAAAGCCCCGGAAGGGAAACAGTTCACCAAAGGGCACAAAGTTGGCATGGGCATCAATCTGTCCGGTGCGTAGGCTTGAACCACCTACTTCAGGAGCTTGGCTGACTAGATTAACATCCGTTTCAGGGTCAAGTCCAACCTCTTCAAGGGCCTTGAGCACCATCCCGTGGGCTGCGGAACCAAAGGGGACAGATATTGCACCTCCTCTTAAATCAGCGAGGGACGTGACATCACTGTTTGCAGGCACCATGACGGCATTACCCGCTCCATTAGGGCTGTGGGCTAGGGTGCCAATAAACGTTGAATTGGTGCTCTGGTTTTCCTGCGCAAACGTAATCATGTTAATGACGGCGGGAAAATCACCCATGAGACCAATATCGAGCTGATTGGCCATCATCGCGTTTGTAATGGGTGGCCCAGAGGTGTAGCTAGACCACTGAATGTCGTAGCATACCCCTTCGTAATCACCATCTCTTGGTAGGTGCTTTTCCAACAACCCTAACTCTCGCACAGCAGCTCCACCAACGGCGGTATTAATCACCTGATCCTGAGTTCCAACGGCAACACGAATGGTACTTTCACACCTGCCTGAGGATGAAGAATTTTCACCTTCAGATGTTGTTGTCTCGCCTGAGCAAGCTCCAACAAAGAGCATTGAAATAGTTAGAAAACCAGCTGTGATTCTGTGCTTAGACCAACCTGAAAAATAATCCATTAACTAATCTCCCTCAATGCTTGTTAGCCCTATTTAATCCATCTCATTTGATGCAGGACTGTAAATAGAGATACATCTTTGATAAATGCCACTATTTATCCATAAAAATATTCTTTGGATTAATTTTATTTTTTTATGCTGTAGAGAGTAATTATCTCTGGGCATGACTAAGCTTAAAGATACTCAGAGTTATTTCATTCCTGCGAATACCCTAGTAGGATAGGAGCCTGGTTTACTGCTCAGAAGGAAGACAAAAGCTAACTGGCTGACCAAAGCTTCTACGTTGGGCGCGAAAACCACGCCCCTACAGCATTGGATTCACGGAGGGGTAAGGTCTCCTGATCCTTCAACAGACATGGGTTGGTAGTGTTCTAGACCTGTGTATGGGGCTGTCATACAGCCCGCCCAAATTCATAGCGGTTGATGAACAGGTCAATCACTGTGTCATGCATCAAGATAGATTTAGAAAAGCAAATGGTTTTGCGTGCCAACCGTTTGATCCGAGTCCTTAACGTCAAGTGTTTTTGTTCAATGCGCTGAGTGTTCGCCTTACCCACCGTATGCCGCTCAGGCTCGATCAATCGCAAGTAAGCCCTCCACCTATCGGTGTAAGACGGCTGGATGCCAAAGGGTGTGCGCAACGCCATGAGTGCTGAGAGGGCGACATCGTCATGGGGCGCTAGAACCTAGGCCAGCACAGCCCCGTCTGGTGATCGATGGCATGCCAGAGCCATCGCTGCTGCTGCTTTGACGGCACAAAGCTACACATTTCGTCCATTTCTGCATCGTCCACCCGCACCATCAGGGCTGTGGTGGGAGGATTGGGCGGTTGCTCTAACACGGCCCGGTTAACCGCCTCCAGATGCCGATGTTTTTTTAGTGCCTCAATCACGGCCGTCGAACTCACCTTCAACACCCGAGCGGTATCACGAATGCCGCTGCCATTCATCGCCATGTCACTGATTGGCCGCTTGACCTCAGGCCAATAGCCTCGGTAGGTGTAGTCACGGATGAAAGAGGTTCGCGAACACTCGGTGTTGTGGTAGCGATAGCGCTGCTTGCCTTCATCGCCTGTGCCATGTTTGACGACATCAGAGGTCTGATAAGTGGGGCAGCCAACCAATTCGAGAACCATGAGCAGAAAGCCAGTATCAGGACTCCTCACCCTTTGTTGCGAAACACAGGTCTAGAACACTACCCGATGGGACAATCGCAGGTGAGACTGAACCAGGTGCGAGAACAGGATCGTTAACACGAGGTTTTTGGCTTAAAGTCTCATCCCTTTGGACTGGGGGGCTGGGTCTGGCAACTGATTGATAATCCAAAAATTTCGGCCTGACCCATTTAGCGGCCCTAGTTGTTGGCACATCAACGTTCCGGCAGGTTAACCGCTCGCTGTAGCGCCGCCAGCGCCCGATTGTAGTTGAGGATGCTGCGGACGAGGTTAGTTTCGGCCTCGGTGAGGTTGGTTTGGGCCGTGGTGACTTCTAGCTGCGTGACAACACCTGCATTAAAGCCGAGGCGAGACCGTCGCAACACCTCTTGGGCCTCCGACACGTTCACCGTAGCAGTGTCAATGTTGGCGGCATTGGCCTGCAAATCGTTGTAGACCACTTCCACTTGAAGCCCAATCTCGCTTTCGACCTCCGCCAGTTGGTTGGCCAAAATTTCTCGATTGAGCCTGGTACGGTCAACTCTGGCGCGGGTTGCGCCGCCATCGTAGAGTTCCCACAGCAGGGTGCCGCCCACCGCATAGCCATCCACAAAACCAGGATTGAACGGGGCATTGAGCACATTAAGCACCGAATAGCTGGCAAAGAAATTGAGCTGTGGGCGGTTTCCAGCTTGCACCAAACGTTCTTGGCGCTGGTTCACAGCCTGCTGAATCTGAAGTTCGTCAAGTTCCTGGCGGTGCTGCAAGGCAGCCATGATGCTGTCATCGAGGGACAAATCCCACGCGCCAGCCACCGCCACGGGATCCGCCGCCGTCACCGTCACCGTCATCGGCAGGCCCATCCGCTGCACCATCCGTCGTCGCGAGTTGGCCTGGAAGGTTTGGGCCAGCTCTCGCCCCTGCTGAATGTTGGCCACCAACACCTGCGCCCGCTGCACATCTAGCCGACTCCCGACCCCAGCCCGCTGAAGCGCTTGGGCATCCGCCAGCACCGCGAGGGCATTATCGAGGGCGGTCTCAGCAATACGGACGAGGGCATCCGCCTCCTGGAGGTTGTAGTATTCGGCGGTGATTAGCAGACGCAAATCCTCGCGCTGGCGGGCGACTTCTAGTTCTCCAGCCTGAACTTCCAGCTCTGCGGCCTGCACCACGGCGGCCCTAGCGCCCCAAATATCGGGGTCGTAAACCACCGCAGCGGTGGCCGAAAGCGGGAGATTACCCGAACGCCCAAGACCACCCAGCCCCGCCCGATTGATGATGTTAGTGAGGGCGCGGTCGGCAAAGCTATTGAGCAGGCCAATCTCGCGCTCGGCTAGGGGGAGAAACTGGGGTGGCACCAAAGCTGTGATGCGGTCATCAATGGAGTTACGGAGGTCATTGAGGGCGTTGTTAATCTGGCGGTCAAGCAACTCCCCCGCTGGCGACCGTTCGTAAGTGAGGTTGGCCCCCAGCACCACCCGAGGTGCCAGCGTCGATGCGGCCTCGCGCTGAATGGCCTTCAGCACCTCCACCCGAAGCCGCGCATTTTGGAGCAGGCGGCTGTTTTGCTCCGCCAGGGCCACGGCTTCCTCCAACGTGAGCGATTGCACCGTTCGGCTTTCCACAAGCCCAGGGCCGATCTCAGGCGTTGGGCCAGGGAGTGCTTCCGGTTGTTCTGCGCCGGGAGTCCTCTCCGTTTCAGGACTCGCATCGGGGGCACCTGGAGCCTTGTGTTCCCTAGGATCCAACGGCAGGGTCTCGGTGTCTCGATCTAACGACTCCGCCAGCCGCAGGGATGGCTGGGCATGGCTGGGGGAGCCTGCAAAAACCGTGAGCAAGGCGACCCCCGTCGCAACTTGGCGAGATAGGTTCATAGTGAAATGGCAGCAGCAAAACGCAATGGCCACAAACGATCTTTCCGGCTAAACTGACGTCAAGATACCCTAGCTTACTCAGGTTGTGCCTTGATGGCTCATGTGGCGCTTAGGCTGCTACTGGCTTAACGTTACTCATTTAAGCGTTACTTATTTAAGCGTTACTTATTGAACTTGAATAGTCACCTTCGAGTGGCTCTACCTTTATCGGTGCCCTTGGTAGTTCGAGCAATGCAATCTCTGCCCCCACCCCATGACCAGCCCAATGCCCTTGAGGATGATCCGTTGATTCCTGCCCCTGAACCCGATCTATCGCGGCAGGCGCTCGTAGAGCAGGCAGAACGATTTAATCCGATTCAGGATGATCCTCAGGAAAGCCTGTTAGACCGCTGGCCTCGCTTTGTGCCCATTGGGCTACTGCTAGGGGCCTTTTTGGTTTGGGCCTGTGTTGGGCGGTTTCCGGTGCGGGCCACTGGGCGGGCGGTGATTTTAGTGCCGCGATCCACGGTAGCGATTCAGCCCCGCTTGGGGGGGCGCGTGGTGGAGATTGCGGTGCAGCCCGGAGATGAGGTGAGCGCCGGACAACTGCTGGCCGTGATGGAGTCGCCAGAGCAGACCCAAGCTTTGCAAAATATGCGCGAACGGTTGGCCGATCTGGAGGCCCAGAATCAACAAATTGCCGCCGCCGAAACCAACCGCAGCCAGCTTAACCTCGCGACCGTCACCCAGCAACAGCAGGCCAACCGCCAACAGATTCAGGCTTTCCGCGACCAGCTTGCCATCAACCAGAGCCAGCGGCAGGCCTTTTTAGATCACCTCCGCTACCTGCAAGGCTTCCAGGCCGAAACCGACCAGCGCATCAACGCCTTTAATAACTTGGTTGAGGAGGGCGTAGTGGCCCCGATCAATTTCCCGTCCTACTTCTTAGATGCCAATCGGCTGAGCGTCAACAACGCCATTAACGAAATTCAGGTGGCCCTAGAGCAACTCAACGGCCTTGACGAAAGCCTAGTGGCCCAGATTGGCACCCTAGAGGCCGCCAGCAATGCGCTACTGACCGAAAATAGCGCCGTCACCCTGATCGATACCGTTAGCGACACCACCCGCGCCAACCTCATGGCCGACCAGCGACGGGCAATTGTAGAGCTAGAAACCTTGATTCAGACCAACAGGGAAGTAGTGAGCCCCGCCGATGGTCGGGTGGAAACCGTGACCATCAACCCGGGCGAAATTGTGCTGCCGGGGGGAGCCATCGGCCACCTTGTGCGCACGACCGCCGAGGCCGAATCGAACGTGGTGGCCCTATTTGAGGTGGGCGAGGCGAAGCAACTAGCTCCGGGCATGACCGTTGACGTAGTGCCAGACTCCCAGCCCCGCGAGCGCTTTGGCAGCATGGTGGCGGAGGTGGTTTCGGTGGGGCAGCGGCCCGTCACCGTGGCGGAGTTGGTGAACTTGGTGGGCAGCCGTGAACTGGCCCTCAAACTGCTGCTGGGCGAAGATGAACGCAACCCTGAGATGCCCCAGTCCATCACCGCCGTCAACATCATCGTTGAGCTGCGGCTAGAAGCTGACCCCGACACCCCCAGCGGCTATCGATGGACGGCCAGCAACGGCCCTGATCAGCCCATTACCGACGGCACCACGGGCGCAGCCCATGTCGTGGTCGAAGAGCGCGTGCTGATTGAATACCTAGTCTCAGCCTTTCGCGCCATTACCGGAATTTATCGAGGTTAGCCATGCGAGCATCTAAACCCAAATCCCCCTGGTGGGCCTGGTGGCTAAAGTGGTGGATCATTGCGGCGGGCTTGGTGTTTTTGGTGCTGATCTTCAGCGAACCCCCGCAGCTTTGGTTTTGGCTAGTGCTGTTTCTGGCCCTGGTGCTGTATTCCACCGAACGCGCAATCAACGGTTAGCGCCTGTGGCTAAGAGCGAAGTTTCTCAACTGATCAAGCAGGGGCTAAGTTTTGCCCTGGGGGCGGCGCTGCTAACCGGGCTGCTCCAAAACCGGGGCGACCTCCTAGACAACTTCGCCTACCCGATCTTTGGCTTTGTGTCGGTGGTCTATCAACCCAGCCAGGGGGGAGCCTTCAACGCAGGGCTGGGGCGTTTGGGCGGTAGTGCCCTGGGCGGTTTGATTGCCGCCACGCTGATCTCGGCCTATGGGGTAGAGACGCCAGCGTTCTACGTGGTGCCCGCCCTCACCTTCATTTTTGCTGCCCTGCTGTGCGAAACCTATCGCTGGGAAGCCGCCTATTCCCAGGCCACCCTGGTCGGTACCTTCATTGCCATGCGCGTGCTGGGCACCTCAGCCGAAGAAAACATCTGGCGCTATGTGGCGGCCCGACTGATCGACAACTGGATTGGCATCATGGTGGGCTTTGCGGTGGTGCTGCTGTTTTGGCCTCGGGGCAGTCGTCCGGCCTTGGTGAAGGGAACCCGGCAGTTTTTGCAGCAGCTGCCGCTGCGTCTAGGAGCCATGGTGCAACGCTGGGCACCCCATCCCACCCTGGCCCATCTCGATGCTGCCCACCTACATCACCAGCTAGAAACCCTGGTGGAAGGCAACCACCTGGCCCTAGAAAACGCCGAAAATGAGTTTCAGGGTGAGGGCATTTACGAAGAAAACTGGGGGGCGATTTTGGCCGCCCAAACCCAGCTCGTTCGGCAGTTAGACCATTTAGATCAGTTGGTGGCCAGGGATGCCCTCGCGGTACCTCCGGTCTTTGTGCAGCACCTCGATCAGTTTTTGCTCCACAGCACCGCCACCTGCGATCAGCTCCAAGCGGCCCTCACTCAGCCACCCCCAGATCCTCCAACCGCTTTGGCCCTGCTGCACCAAGATGTGACCGCCATGGCCGCTACCCTCAATGACCTGCGGGCATCCGGGGCCTTCGATCCGTACGATGCGCCCCAGGTTTTGCAAGGCTTTCATCAGCTCGAACTCTGTCGCCAACTGGTACATAGTCTAGAAGCGTTGAGCGATGGCCTCCACCAGCGGGCGCAGATCGTGGCCGAACATCGCCGACAACCCCTGATCAGCCTGCCCCGGTGGACACCGCTTTCTCCTCGCCGGGTGATTGAAATTGTGGGGATGGGCGCGGCGATTGGGCTCTTGCTGGTGGTCGTCTACAGCCTCGAGTATCCCTTTCCTGCTCTGGTTTACACTCGCGTGGCCACGCTGGTGGGGCTGGCGGGGCTCTTGTTTTTTGTGCAGCGCACGCTGCTGCGGGCCATTGCCGGGGTCGTGGGGGGCATTGTGGTCATCCACCTGCTGCTGTTCTGGATTTACCTGGTGGCCAACGCCTTTGGGTTTAACCCGGCAAGTAGCTTTTTGCTGTACTTCATTTTGTTTATGAGCTTTGCCCTGCCCACGGTGGGGCCACTAGCCAAGGCCACGGAAATGATCGCAGGCCCCTTTGGCTTTCTCCCCGGCACGCCACCCCATTCCATCGAACTATCTCGCATTGGGGCCATTCTTACGGCGCTGCTCTTCGCCGAAGGGGTGGGGCCATTTTTCCATGAAGCCCTGCGGGCCGCTTCCCTGTCTACACTGATGGCAACCAGTCTGGCTTTTGTCGTCAGCCTGTTTTTTATCACCGGGTCAGAGGTGGGCCAGTTTACCCAGAGCCTTGCCGATACCTATCGCCAGATGGGGCAAATGTACCAAGGGCTGCTGGCTCACTATTGGCTCGACCAACCCGCTGATCCTAGACTAGAAACCCAGACCGACAAGCTGGCCAAAGCCGCCGAACAACACGAGCTGCTGAGCCTGGTGGCGGGGCTAGAACTCGGCTTTAGCGCCGCTGCCAAGCAGGAAACCCGACGTTGGAACACCTGGATTGAGCAAGAAGCACTGCTCTTAGCCCAGCTCAACCACCTGCGAGACCATACCCGCACACCGCCCCCAAATTGGCTGGCCCAGCGTTTTTTAGCCGACTTTCAGGCCATCGCCCAGCAGACCACCGACCGCTTCTACCAAGTGGCCAACCAGGTAGAAGGGAAAGCCCCCCTTACTCAGGAGCCGTTACTGCCCCAACTAGAAGCCTTAGAAACTCAGCTTTTAGCATTGCGCCTCGAAAGCCGCGAATATCCTATAGCGCCGTTGGTGGCCTTTAGCGCAACGTTTTCCACCCTCAAGACCATTGCCCAACACCTTGATCAAGCCCTCTAGCTCGGCTGAGCCTACTGTCCTTCTAGGATCCGCTTCCCCCATGGTAACGTTTTCAAGCCCGTTCCCTGCGTATTCTTCGTTCACCCTACCCTAGGCTACTCACCATGACATTTCCCATTCACTTCAGCCCCTCCGATATCGCGGCTCTAGAGCAGTTTAGTCGCGGGCCCGGATTTGGCTGTACCTCGCTCACCTACCTCGATGCCCAGGGCAACGCCTACCACGGGCGCACCATGGAGCTAGGGCAGGACTTTCCCTATCAGTTGGTCTACCTGCCCGCTGGGCAAACGCTGCAATCGGTGGTCAACAACACCCCAGGGCTGTCCTACACCACCCAATACGCTCTGTTCGTGGTGACAATGCCCGACCGCATCCCCACCGCCGAGGCTCCCCTCACCCCCGCCGACCTGAAGGTGATCGAAGGCATCAACGAGGCGGGGCTGTCCTTTAACCTCAACGCCTATCCCTCCGTGGGCGGGGCACAACAGCAGATCGACCTGACCCAAGCTATGCTGTCGGTGGCCGACCTAGGGTCTTGGGCACTGGGCTGCTTTGACACTGTGGCGGCGGTAAAGGCGGCCCTGGCCGAGCAGCCCGTGGTACTGACGTCCTTGGATATTCTCAAAGGGGCAGCGGCTCCTTTCCACTACCTGCTGAGCGACCGCACCGGGGCCAGCATCGTCGTGGAGTTCCATGAGGGCACGATGACCGTCTACGACAACCCCGTGGGCGTGATGACCAATGGCCCCCGCTTCGACTGGCACCTCACCAACCTCAGCAACTACACCTACCTGAGCAACATCGATCAATCCACCAATACCTTTGGATCCTTGACCGTCAACCAGCCCGATTCCGGTATTGCCACCGTGGGCCTACCCAGTTCCAGCACCTCCGTGGGGCGGTTTATTCGGGCAGTCTACTACACCCAATACACCGAAAAAGCCACCGACCCCGATGCAGCGGTGCTAGCTCTGGCCCACATCATGAACACCTTTGATCGCCCCAAAGGAGCCACCACCGACCCCCGCACCGAAGGCGGCGGCGAAGGCGGTATGCTCTCCGAAGGGGATACCGAATATACCCCTTGGATGATTTTGTCGGATTTGAACCGGGCACGAGTATTTTTGCGCACCTACAACGGGCTGAACTACACCATGTTTGACCTCAAGCAGATGGCCCAAACCAGCGAGATTAAGGTCATGCCCCTGGCCCACCTTGATGGCCTCGCCCCCGATGCTACCGCTACCCTGCTCCAGTAACTTCCCAGCCCCGACCAGGTCAATCAACGACGACAGGTTAGGGGCGACCTTGCAGTGTCATCCGGGGGGTGATCGCCCCCGCAAAGCGCAGACTTTGTTTGGCGCATGGAGACGGATCAGACGTCAGGTTATCGGCACTGGAAGACAGGTGTGATGATGGCCCAGCGAGGACACCCTGAATGACTAACTCAAAGCCCGGATCGGCCCCGTTAGCTATCATCTCCAGCCGATTCACAATACGGCCTAGATGATCAATACTAGGGTGGGATGGGATGACGACGCTGGTCGTTGTCCTCTAGCTTTTGTCATAGGCAGCTTCCGTCCCTTAGACAAAGGTGCATCCCTTGGAGCGATCCGGTAAACTAGGCCAAATACAGGAGGTGATGACCATGTGAACCGATTGGAACGAACCCTTTAAAAGGCAAAAACGATAGCTCTTCCTGCCAAGAAACACGCTATCGCCTTGCTGACCTATTGAGAACACGTCACAAAGACGTGCCGGAGTCGTTCTGAAAAACAATTCCCCATCATCATAGCTGACTCAGATCAGCAGTGCAATAGTGCGCCTGATTTTTAGCGCCTATTTTTTGACATCGGGGATCCACCAGGTTTTGCAACGCATTGGCCCGTTATGGCCCATCTCAATTCCCTCATCCCGTCCAAAAAATCTATCGTTCGGATGAGAAGCAAGCCGGGTTGAGTCGGGCATTCCGCGTTGTTAACCGCCACCATTGTCCACCCGCGTCTGTTTCTGCACGGCGGACGTTCCACCCATTGAACATCCCTCACCCTCTCCACACCGTTTGGAGATGGATAGGTCAGGTTCATCCGCTCTGCCCTGGCAGACACCGGAAAAGGAAACATCCTCCTCCGTCGAGGCGCGGCCTTTGACCCACATCTCTACCCATGCCCACCGTCTTAGATCGTGTTCGACAGGCTGACGTCTACCATGACGTTAGCGAAACCTTCTTCGCGTTCAGTCTCGATTTGTCCTCAACCCGTTGCTCAGTCGCGACCACCCTAGCCCCGGAGGTGGTGCGATGAAACACACTCATTTCTGTGAATGGCGACAATCCTGCGTCAAGCCCGAACTGATTACCGCCAACGTCAGCAGCCTTGCAGGTGAGGCCGTACTCGAATGCCTGGTGGGCGATAAGCTTGCAGGCTTTGGGGGCTGGTCTCAGCAGTACGTGACCGGAGCGGTGAGCCATGTTCTGCGTCGCTACGAGCAATCGGTGAATGGCGGATGGTGGGTCTCAGGACTTGACCCCCTCAACGACTGGGCACCGCTGGACTGGGGCCAGTTCAAGGCTGATACTCCCGACCTCGACCACAAAGGCAAGGCTAAGAAGTACAGTTCCCCCGAAGGTCAAAAGCCACGGGCGTTGTTTCTGAAGGTGTCCTGGCGCGTGGGCTTGAAGATTGCAACGCGCCATGGCTATGGTCAAGCCTACCGTCAACGGATGCGGACAGCCCTCGGAGACACCAGGAGCTTACTGAGTGCCGTCAAAGCCATGGACGAGGGCTTCTGGGCCTGGTGGTGCGCCATGCCAGAGGCTCCGATTCTAATTACCGAAGGGGCTAAAAAGGCAGGCTGCGCCCTCAGTGCGGGCTATGCGGCCATCGCTCTAGTGGGGGTGAATGCGGGCTATCGGGTCAAAGATGCCCTAGGCCATCCCTGTCCCCCGGAACTGGTCGAGGATGTGAAGGTCATCGCTACCCCAGGCCGCCCGGTTTACCTCGCCTTTGACCAAGACACCAAAGCGACGGCAAAGCGACGGGTGACGGGCGCACTCTTTCGATTTGGCGGGCTGTTGGCCGCCGCAGGCTATGTGGTACAGATGGTGGAATGGTCAGCCGCACAAGGCAAGGGGCTCGATGACCTGGTGGCCAACGTAGGCACAGCAGCGCTGCACCAGGCCATTGACCGAGCGCTGACTTTGGACGAATGGCGGCTGAAGGTGGCCCTTGATAGCGCCCTGGGCACCCTGCTTCCCTCCATGCAGGTCAACACCCGTGACCTCGATACCCTCGATGCCGCATCCCTTCCCCAAACAGGCATCATTGCCCTGCGTTCGGCGAAGGGCACGGGCAAAACCAACCTCATCGCCGATTTAGTAGCCGACGGAGACACCACCCTCGCCCTCGGACACCGCATCGTGCTGATGCGGAATCTCTGTCGTCGCCTAGGCGTCAACTACCGGGGTGACCTCGACCGACTTAAAGGCGAGTTCATTAACGGCGACGGCTACACCCTGCGCATTGGGGGATGCGTGGACGGTACGCTGCTGGCCATTGACCTGGAGAAGTTTCGCGGCTGTGACCTGATCCTCGATGAGTTTGTGCAGTTGATGCGGCACCTACTCACCAGTTCCACCTGCAATAAAGAGGGCGCACGACCCGTCCTACTGGCACGATTCACCCAACTGGTGCAGGCCGCTAAGCGCGTCATTGTGGCCGATGCGGATCTGGATAAACCCTGTCTCGACTACCTGGCCCACCTGCGAGGCGAGGGCACTCCTCTCTGGCTGCTGGTCAACGAAGCCAAGGTTGACCCCTGGCCCGTCACCTTCATCGAAGCCCCGGACGCCAGTGCCATCACCGCTCGACTGCTGGAAGCGGTTCAGGCCGGACAACGGGTCTTCATCGCCACGGATTCTAAGGCCGGAAGCAAGCGCCTCGACCGTTTAATCACCGATCTGGAAGCCGCCCGATTGAAGGTGCTCCTGCTCAACAGCGACACCAGCAGCGGTGAGCTTGAAAAAGCCGTCATTATGGATCCCAACACCACCATCACCGACTATCCCGTGGTCATTGCTACGCCCAGTATGGGCACGGGCGTGTCGATTGAGGTGGAGCATTTCGACCAGGTCTACGGCCTGTTTTGGGGAGCCAGCAGCACCGATGCCGATATGAGCCAAGCCCTAGCCAGGGTGCGACAGCCCGTCCCACGTGTGGTGTGGTGTGCCAAGGGTGGTCGTAACTTTTCTAAGGTCGGTCGTGAAACCAATCCGCTACGCTTGAAAAAGCTCCTCCAGGACAAGGCTACCGCCACCGCTCAGATGACCGCCGCCAGCCTGGGAGCCCTCACCACCCACATCACCGACTACGACTGGCTCAACCCCCACGTCCACCTCTGGGCCACCCTCGAAGCTCAGCGCAACCGCTCGATGTTGTCACTGAGGTCAGCCCTGAAGGTACGGCTGATTCACGAAGGACACCATCTCACCATTGAACGACTCGACACGCACCAGGAGGTGAAACGTCAGATGGCTGAAGCGCGACTCCAAATCAAGGCTTCTGAAGCCAGAGCCACCGCATCGGCAGTCAACCTCACTGCCACCCAGGCCAAAGCCCTGGAGACCGCCGAACACCTCGATACCGAGGAACGGCTGGCTCTCCAGAAATGGCACCTCGCCGAGTTCTATGCCATTCCCCTTGAGGCGGTGACGGCTGAGCTGGTGCTGCTCGACAATCACGGTCGCTATCGGGGACAACTGCTTGAACTCGAAGCGTTCCTCTATCCCGAAACTGCCAGCGCGGCTGTGGTGCGTTCGGTAGAGCGACAGGCCCAGCACCACCTCACCCTCTGTCCTTGGGATATTTCTACCGCCGAACTCAGGCGACAGGTTAGGGTGCGCCTTGGCCTAGAGGAATGGATCCATAACCCAAACGAATGGCTGAGCGATGATGACACCCTGGCTCAGTTTGCCGCTCAAGCCCTGACCCTAGCGCCCCAGGTCAAAGCCGCTCTCAACGTGGCGCTCAAGCCCGCCATGCGGCCCCAGCAAATCCTCGGTCAACTCCTTGACCAGATGGGCCTGCCCACCACGTCCCGACAGACCCGACAGGGCCACCCAAAACGCATCCGCATCTACCAGATTGACCCCGACGCTAAGGCTCAAGCCCTGGCCATCCTTGCCCGTCGGGCCGAACGCCGGAACGGCAGCGACCATCAAGCCTCAACCTCTGACACACCCCCGATGGTTAATGACCATACATGGAGGGGCTGTGACACCTTGAACCTCCCTAAAACCGATGATTCGTGGGTCGGGCAGCACGTTCGGTGGGGCAGTTCCCTCGGCCTTTGGCGGGTGCTGGACACCGAAGGCGGGTCAGCGACCATTCAACTCCAGAATCCTGTTGTCCAAACGGTGCGTACCGTGCCCCTAGCTGACCTGATAGCCCTAGAACTGGCGGGATAAGGCCCGATCCCTGGACTGTACGGGAACTCCACAGACTTCAGATCTCGTGGAGGCACTTTAGGATGGAGTTCAAGCAGCAACGTTCTTTAGGGCTTGTGAATTAGGACGGTAGAGGCGATGACCGAGCCGAACTATGACCCCGACCAATGGCAGGAACTGTTTTGGCAGCGGGGAGACCGTATCTACGCCTGTGCGCTACGCCAGAATCTTTTTGGTGAGTGGGTGTTGCTGCGGAAGTGGAGTGGTCGTCGCACGGGCAAAGGGGGCCAGCGGGAAACCGTCTGTGCTGACTTTGAAGACGGACAGCGGTTGATGCAGAACATCCTCAAGCGCCGTCGCTATCGGGGGTACGAACTTGATGCTCCTTCTGGGCCGGATGCACCCTTGTGTTAGTCGGGAATGGGCCTCTATCGGTGATTTCTGGCATCTGATGGACTGCATTGACCTCTGCAAGCTTCAGGGGAGGATGTTGTCCGCAAGGTTGCTAGGCGAAATGGTAGCCATTGCGACAACATGCGGGGAATTTTGAACGGTATACCAGTACTCAGAATACTTGTAATGCCTGTTTGCAGGGGAAGGGTGGGGCATGACGGTGGAATCAGAACTGGCGGCGGTGGCCAATGGGCCGACGGATAGTACGGAACCCTGGCACGAGAAGGCTAGGGATGTATTGTCGGTGGCAGAATTGGCGGAACTGAACCCGCGCTCGGATGCCCAGGGTTGGCGGCAACTGGTGGCCCATCTGGTGGTGATGCTGGGCAGTGCGGCACTGTGGACTATGGGCTTGCGGACGGGGGCATGGGGTCTGGCGCTTCCGGCCTTGGTGGTCTATGGCTTCAGTTTGGCGGCGATGTTCGCAACCTTGCATGAGTGCGTGCATCGCACCGCCTTTGCGACTCCGAAACTGAATGATGCGGTGGCATGGCTGGCGGGGGTGTTGTCCTTGTATAACAGCACCTTTTATCGGCGCTATCACAAGTGGCACCACCGTTACACGCAAATTCCCGGCAAAGATCCGGAACTAGATGACCCGGCCCCGACCACCTGGACACAATACCTCTGGCAACTGAGCGGCCTTCCCTGGTGGTGGGGCAAGGTGCAGGGGCATTGGCAATCGCTGCTCGGCGATGTCACTAACCGTCCTTACCTGAATACGGAGACGATCCGGGCCGAGGTGCAACGCTCGACGGCGGCGCAGTTGGTGGTGTATGCCGTGGCGATTGTCCTCTCTGTTTGGCTGCGCTATCCGGGGTTTGTGCTCTACTGGCTGCTGCCCCTCGCTGTCGGCCAACCGATTCTGCGGTTCATCCTGCTGGCGGAGCACACGGGCTGTCCTCAAACAGCGAACCCCCTAGAAAACACGCGCACCACCCTCACCCTCGCGCCGATTCGCCTGCTGATGTGGAATATGCCGTACCACGCCGAGCACCATCTCTATGCCTCGATTCCGTTTCACGCCCTGCCCCAGGCGCACCGCAAACTGGCCGAACGGCTCACCCAGGTTGCCCCCGGTTACGTGGCGGTTAATCGGCAGATCACGGCCACCTTTGGCACCCAGCCATGAGTGACGCGACCGGATGCTGGACGATCTCCGATGTGCCCTTGCACTGCGGCGCGGTGTTGCCCCAAATGAAAATCGTGTACCAAACCTATGGCGAACTGGCCAGCGACCGCCGCAATGTCATCCTCTATCCCACCTCCTACGGTGCCCAACATCAAGACATCGACTGGCTCGTAAAACCGGGCGGGATTCTCGACCCCACCCGCTGGTTCATCATCATTCCCAATATGTTGGGTAATGGGCTATCCAGTTCTCCCAGCAATGGCGATCTACCCGGTTTGGCCGAGCAGGGTTACTACGTCACCCATTGGGACAATGTGACGGCCCAGGAACGGCTATTGCGCGAAGGGTTTGGCATCGAGCAAGTGGCGCTGGTCTATGGTTGGTCGATGGGGGCGCAGCAAGCCTATCACTGGGGCGCGTTGTATGGGGATCGGGTGGAGCGGATTGTTGCAGTGTGTGGTACGGCCCGGACGACGGAGCACAACCGAATTTTCCTAGAAAGTTTGAGATCGGCGCTCACAGCGGATCCGACTTGGAACGGGACATCCTTTGACGGCATCCCGGAACGGGGATTTCACACCTTTGCCCGTATCTATGCTAGTTGGGCCGCATCCCAGGCGTTTTATCGAGCGGGACTCTATCGCCAACAGGGCTACGAGTCTTTGGAAGACTACCTGTGGCGCGGCTGGGAGCAGAACTATCGGCGGCGCGATCCCCGTGATTTGATGGCGATGCTGGATACCTGGCTGCATTGCGATGTTAGCGACAATCCTGTGTACCAGGGGGACTATGAGCGGGCACTGGGGGCGATTTCGGCCAAAACCCTCGTCATGCCCAGCACCACCGATTTGTACTTCACTCCAGAAGACTGTGCCGCAGAATCCGCCTTGATTCCCGGCGCGGTCTATCGCCCGATTCCCTCGATCTGGGGCCACCGGGCGGGAAATCCGGTCTACAGCCCCGACGATGCGGCGTTCCTACGAGAGGCCGTTCAGACCTGGCTGCACGACGAGGCTTGAAGACGACTTTTGAATTGTGAGTTTTGAATTTTGAATTTTGAGTTGACCTGTTTCGCGTTTTGGAGCCTGTCCCATGACCCAACCCCTGTCCGCCTTTGCCCGTGACCATGGGATTCGCTATTTCCTGATTTCCTTCACCGATTTGTTTGGGACGCAGCGCTCCAAGTTGGTGCCCGCCGCCGCTATCGATGACATGGTGAATGGGGCCGGATTTGCGGGGTTTGCGGCATGGCTGGATATGACTCCGGCGGATCCAGATGTGTTTGCCCAGGCGGATACGAGTCGGGTGATTCAACTGCCCTGGAAGCCAGAGGTGGCGTGGATGCCGTCGGACTTGGTGACGCCCAGCGGGGCCGATATCGCCCAAGCGCCGCGCCTTGTCCTTAAACGAGTGCTGCAACAGGCCGAGGCTTTGGGCTATCGGGTAAAAACCGGGGTGGAGTGCGAATATTTTCTGCTGTCCCCCGATGGCGAGACCTTGGCCGATCCCCGTGATCGCCAGATCAAACCCTGCTACGACCAACAGGCGTTGATGCGCCGCTTTGACGTGATTGCTGAAATCTGTGATGCCATGGTGGCCCTGGGCTGGGGCGCGTACCAAAACGATCACGAAGATGCCAACGGGCAGTTTGAAATGAACTGGACCTATGCCGATGTGCTGGTCACGGCGGATCGCCATGCCTTTTTCAAATACATGGTCAAGGCCATTGCCGAAAAACACGGACTGCGGGCCAGCTTTATGCCCAAACCCTTCGCCCACCTGACCGGGAACGGTTGCCACACCCATCTGTCGGTCTGGGATGCCAGCGGCACCACCAACCTGTTCCACGATCTCAACGGCGATCTCGGACTCTCAACCCTGGCCTATCACTTCATTGGCGGCGTGCTGGAATCAGCTCCGGCCCTCTGCGCCTTTACCAACCCTACCGTCAACTCCTACAAACGCATCAACGCCCCGGCTACCCTCTCTGGAGCTACCTGGTCGCCCAACACCGCCACCTACAGCGGCAACAACCGCACCCATGCGATCCGCATCCCCGACCCTGGACGGTTTGAACTGCGCCTTGCCGATGGAGCCGCCAATCCCTACCTGTTGCCCGCTGCCCTAATCGCCGCTGGACTGCACGGCATCCAGCAAAAACGCGATCCGGGGCCACGCTACGACAACAACAACTACACCGATCCGCTCCCCCCTGGTACGGCACCGTCCTTGCCCACCAACTTGTTAGATGCTCTCCGCCATCTGGAAACTAGCGCCGTCTTTCGTGATGCCATGGGCTCTGAGTTTGTGCAAGCCTACCTAAAACTCAAGCATCAGGATTGGCAAGCCTTCTGTGCCCAAGTGACCCCCTGGGAGCGGGAAACCACCCTGGATTGCTAAGGCCGCTGGCCCACAGTACGGCTTTGTTAACGTTGGAGGGCATTACGACTCCGTATCTGCCGTAATGTCCAAGTTGTCCAGACAGAAATTGAACTGAGCCAGAAGCTAGGTAAATCAACGCGGTGACTTGCCCATTTGCCGTTAAAATTTTGGCAAGACCACGCTACCGTACTGCAACGCCGAGAGCGACCTATGATTATTGGATTTGGGGGTGTGAAAGGGGGCGTAGGCAAAACCACCCTGGCTGTCAACATGGCGGTTATGCGTTCTCTTAAGGGCCGCGACATTCTGTTAGTGGATGCCGATGATCAGGCCACAGCGTCAGACTTTACCGCTATCCGCAACGAAACCCTGGAGACAGGAGCTGGGTACACCGCTATCAAACTTCACGGGTCAGCGGTTCGCAGTGAGGTCATGCGGATGGTAGACAAGTACGACGACATTGTGATTGATGTGGGCGGACGGGATACGGCAGGCCAGCGGGCCGCCATGTCCATTGCCCATCGGCTGCTGGTTCCGTTCTTGCCAGGATCTTTTGATGTTTGGACGCTGGAGACTGTGGCGGAGCTGGTAGAAGAAGCCAAAGCCTTTAATGATCATCTCATGGTCTACACCGTCCTCAACCGGGCCGATCACGTGGGCCAAGATAATGAAGAAGCCGCCAGTATCGCTCTAGAAATCCAGGGATTACAGCACCTCGACACCCCCCTGGGCAACCGAAAAATCTTTCGGAACGCCGGGGGGATGGGGCTAGGGGTTGTGGAGTATCGCCCCAAGGATAAAAAGGCTATCGCTGAAATTTCCGCACTCTATACCGCTCTATTCGCGTAGTTAAGGCAGGTTATCCCATGGTTGTTCGCCGCAAGCCTAAGAGCGTTGACGAGTTTATCTCTGGGTCTCCCAACGGTGCCGACGTTCGCCCCCTGGATACGGAGCTTCAGCAGCTTAGGGCCGAAATCCAGCAGCTCAAGATGACAAATTATGGGGGTGAGGAAGTTCAGCAAATTGCTCCTGATCAGATCCTTCCCCTTGCCGTTGCCAATGGCTTAGGCCAGCCCCGAAAATACTTCAACCCAGCAGGAATGGAGCGCCTAGAAGCCTCCATTCGACACAAAGGCATCCAAGAGCCCCTGCTGCTTCGGAGCACCGCATCTGGGCTTCAGATTGTTTCAGGAGAGCGGCGCTGGCGCTGTGCCGTTAATCTTCGGCTTGCTACGGTTCCTTGCATTGTTCGTGAGTTTTCAGACGAGGAAGCTCTCGAAATCGCCCTCGTGGCCAACCTGATGCGGGAAGACCTCAATCCCATTGAGGAGACAGATAACCTGATTGGATTGATGGAACTCAAGCTAGGGCAGCCTAGAGACAGCGTTCCTGGCCTCCTGATCCAGCTCAAGAATGCTCGTCAACGTGACACATTGGATGATGATAAGTCCAGACTTATCACTCAGATCGAGGATGTCTTGGCGGCCTTCAGCATCACGCTGGATACCTTTGTGTCGAATCGCTTGCCGCTTCTGAACCTGCCTCCGGTCTTGTTAGATGCCGTTAGGCAAGGCAATATTGAGTTCTCGAAGGCCCAGTTAATTGCTCGACTGCCTGATGCTTTACAAGCCAGCACCCTTGAGTTGGCGATTAAGGAAGACCTTACCAAGGACGCTCTTAAGGAACATCTTCGACAAGTCAAAGCTCAGCCCAAGGATAAACCTGAAGCGTTGCTGCTTCGAGATAGGATTCACGTTTCCTATCAAAGGCTGCGGTCTAAAAAGACCTGGAAACAGCTTGAGCAAAATACAGCCCTTAAAAAGCGCATGGAAAAGCTAGAAGCCGAGATGCAACGCATTTTGGAACAGTTAAGCGATTAGGGAAGGATTGGCCGATGACCAGACCTTAGCCAGCGTTAAAGCCGTGCGAGCAGCGGTCTAGGTCGCCCCATTGATCCGCGCCACTCGCTGCACCTGTTGGCCCACCCGCATCAGTGGATCGAGATAGCTGATGGACTGGGAATCAGGGCAATGGCCTTGCCGCGTAGTTGTTGGCAGCGCTGGGGCGTTAGGGGTTGGCCCTGAAACAGCATGGTGTTGCCCAGGGTGGCGTTCTCCGGCAGAATGCCCAAAATGGCTTGGGCCAGCAGGCTTTTGCCCGATCCGTTGGCCCCCACCGCCACTACCTCCCCAGCGTTGACCTCCAGATCGAGATCGGTGATCACTGTGAGCTGTCGGCGGCACAGCCCTTGCTCATACTGACTAAAGGTGACGCTGAGATTGGAAACGGTCAGCATAACTACCCCTGGCTGGTGCGTGGATCGAGCAAGGCCCGCAGGTTTTCGCCCAGCCAGTCAAAGGCTTTGACCGATAGCAACAGCAGTAGACCGGGCATCCCCCCCAGCCACCAATAGCCCGTGGACAGATGACGCATGGACTCCGCCAGAATAATCCCGATAGCAGGCAGGTGGTGTAAATGCTGCCAGACCGTGACATCTTGGGCCAGAACTCCTGGCGGAGCCGCACAGCAGGTCGGTGTCACCCGCAGCGACACCGAAAACAGAATCAGCAGCAGCAAGGCCACCCAAAACGTCAGTGACATTGTGTAAGTCAGAATGCCCGCCGATGGCCTGTTCATGCTCTAAAACATCTGCGAGGTACGGATGATGACTATTTTGACCTTGGCGCGATTGCGTCCACATTGCGCCGAAAGCGATTACCTCGCAGGCGATTGTTCCAGAATCAACTATTCCAGATATTGCCTTAGGAGCATCTCTACGAAGCTCCAATCCTAGACCTTAAACCCAAGCCTCAGACCCAATTGCTGAATCATTGGTATTGGTTTTTGGGCTATCTTTGCTATTAGTGTTGCCCTAATATAATGCCCCTATGGTGCTGTCGTAGGGTGCTATTTGAGTGATTCTCTGTTAGGCAATTATTCCCTCATAGCCAGCCAGATTTAGAGCACTGTTTTTGCAGGACAGGATTTTTGAATGTGTTTATAGATGGTTTGACTAAATAGTAGCAACCTAGGTTTTTCTGTCTAATTTTTTGATGTCTAAGCCTCTTTAATTCAAATTCTGCTCAAGTTTTTTCTGTCCAAGATCGACACCTTCAGGACGACATAGTTATGACTCATTTCATGCCTCCTATAGCCCTTCAAGACGTCTACAGCCCAGCGGTACTCAGCGTTGAACAAATTGTGCAGCAGCTCCGCCCAGGCATTGACCATCTCCCGATTGACCAAACCTGGATTAACTCCGGCTGCGGATCGAAAACGCGCCGATGGGATGAGGTGGTGCCCGCCCTCAAAAATATGGTGGTGGTCACTCAGAAACTGCGAGGGGAGATCCAGAATGCCGTAACTGATTCCTGGCAAAGCCGTAACACCCCTTGGCAAGGGGCCTTTATCCGAGAAAACCTGCTGCCCCTCGGCCATGGAGCCTGGCGGGGGTATAAAACCCAAGGGCGAGGCCTGGTGGTCTGCGAGATCATGGCAGCGGATGTGACCACCCTGAACTGGCGCAGGGATGTGGTGCGCTATCGCATCCGGTACCAGCCCGCTGCTGCCCTCGAGTCCTACCTCAGACCCTATGGCCTGCCCTCAACGGCAATGGATGGCCTGCGGGAGGTGGTGCAAACCTACCGTCCTAGCCAGGAGCTTCTGCTTGTTTTGAGATCCAGTGACCAGGTCGAAATGAACTGGTTGCGGAACTGGGCCATTGCCCCGCCCGACTGCTACCGCCAGGTCTGTAATCGCTGGGACGAGTTTGATCTGGGGGCTACCCCCCGCCGCCGGGGGTGCCGCGATGCCAAGGGATAGATCCAGGGCTAAGACCCAGACCGCCTATGCCATCAAGCCGCGCCAGATTCAGCCGTATCGCTACCGTTCTGGATGCCTTCCCGCCGCCGTCCAGCCCTTGGCTAGGCAACTGTCCCTCAGCCAACTCCCTCTTACTTGGTCTAAACTACACGTCCGAGGTCTAATCAGGATGCTGCTGGTGGGCTTCCGGGTGATGTCGTCTTTTTGGGGTACGGTTCCTAGTTAGGCCGATCAGGCTTCTGTTTGGACGACCTTCGGGGCAACCCAGTCGAGCCAATTCAGGCATCGTCCCGATCTCGATCTCCAGGCAAACCGGGGTATCGCCGTCGTCCCCCGATATCGAAATCATCATCCTAGAGGTGGATCTCGATAGCCGCAATAGCTGTAAGTAACACAATGGTCAAACATCAATGGTTCAAAAGTCAGATTTCGTTTTAGCGCCCTATATGAAACGCAGTAACTGGCGCGCCACCTACCAGATCCTCAACACGGTGCTGCCCTATGTTGGGCTGTGGGTTTTAGCAGCTCAAGCCGCCTCTATTTCCCTCTGGCTATTGCCGCCTATCGTGGGTCTGATGGTACTGTTTTTGCTGCGCTGCTTTTCACTGATGCATGATTGCGGCCACTATTCCCTGTTTCGATCCAAAGGGCTGAATCGAGGGATAGGGTTTCTGCTGGGGGGGATTAACTCGATTCCCCAATATGCCTGGTCGAGGGATCATGCCTACCACCACAAGACCAACGGCGATTGGCAACGGTATCGTGGCATTGCTGACTTCCTGTCCACTGAGGAATTTGCCCAGCTTAGTACCCTTGACCAAAAACTCTATGGTCTCCTTCGCCAGCCCATCATGACCCTACCAGGGGGCTTTTTCTACCTGGTCATTCAGCCTAGACTGACCCTAGCTCTGGGCCTCCGGGATTTGGTTGGGCATGGATTAACCCACATCAAAAAACAAGGCTTGACCAATCTTTGGGCCACCCTCGCCGCTCACCAATCTAAGCATTGGCAAACGAGGGCAGAGTTTTGGGATGTGTTGCTGAACAATATTTTTGTGGTGAGTAGCTGGCTGTTGCTGAGCTATCTCATGGGGCCAGGACTATTCTGGAGCCTCTATGCCACCGTGATGACCCTGGCGGGAGCTATCTTTATCTGTGTCTTTTTTGTGCAGCACAATTTTGAAGGTGCCTATGCCCATAAGACGGAGAATTGGGACTATTTGCGCGGAGCTATTGAGGGCAGCAGCTATCTCGATTTACCACCCCTGCTGCGGTGGTTTACCGCTGATATTAGCTACCACACTATTCACCACCTTTCGGAGCGGATTCCCAACTACAATCTAGCCGCCTGCCACCGAGCTAATCGTCACCTACTTTCCCAGATGACCACGCTGAAACTAGGCGATATGCTCCGCTGCTCCAAATTTATTTTGTGGGATGCGGCGACAAATCAACTGGTGCCGATACCCACAAAGGAAAAGGCATTGGCGACCTCCTAGGGCATCAGCCCAGGATGGCCAAGGCGCTCATCTCTGGGGCACTGTGGGGCTCCCCCCGGTGGCAGGAAGACCTGAACTTTCGCCACCGTGCTCCCCCTAGTTCTGGCTATCCCCCAACCCTAGGGCCAGTTTGTGGCCTGAAAGTGAGGGGCATAGCCGCGCACGGTCTTTAGCTCTGGTTTGCGGTAGGTCAGTTGCTTACTGGTGAGCTTGCCCAAACTAACCAACGACTCGGCCATCTTGACCGCCGCTGCAACCGAATCAATGACAGGCACTCCCAGGCGTTCTTCTAACTGCTTTTCCAGGCCGCTCATACCCGCACAGCCCAGGCAAAGGGCCTCGGCCCCATCTTGGTCAATGGCGAGGCGACCCGCTGCGGCCAGGATGTCCACAGTGTTGGCCCGATCCTGCTCTGTATCCAGCACCGATAGGGAGGTGGTGCGCACGGAGGCACAGCGGCCCGACATCCCTGCCTTGTGGATGGTCTTTTCCACCATGTCTCGCGATCGGTGGAGGGTAGTGACCACGCTCCACTTGGCTGCCAGCATATTGGCCACATAGAGGCTGGCTTCGGCAATGCCGACCACGGGTTTGGCGGTAATTTCTCGGGCCGCTTCAAGGCCGGGGTCGCCCCAACAGGCCAAGATAAAGGCGTCCGAGTTCTGGTCTAAAAGAATTTGCTCCAAAATGCCGGGAATAGCTAGGTATTCGTCGTAGAACCCTTCAATGGATTCTGGCCCTGCCTGGGGTGTCACGGTGACGATTTCGGTGTGGGCAAACTTGGCGGCCTGGGCCGAGGCGTCGATGTTGTGAGTCATCGGTTCGCAGGTGTTGCCGTTGATGATTTTGATGCGACAGGTTTTGGAATGGGTCATAGCTTAGCAAAGGGGCCTAGGGGACTTCAGTATAGGGGGTTCCCCCCAGACTCAGGGAAACACGCTGCCAGATGCCCTGGGCTGCGGTTGTGTTACCTGTCAAGCCAGCCAGTGACAAACCATGTTCTAGGTTTCCCTGGCCTAGGCTATCAGCGAAGCAGCGGTTCTAGATAGCCCAATACTCGGTTTGACTAGAACGGGGATAATGCGCTCGCACGCCAACCGCCCACCAAATAGATTCCGCGCCACTGGCCCTAGGTGCAGTACCGCCCGCCAGGCTTCACCGTTCCACTCAGCCCGCTGGACTTCGCAGCTTTCGTAGAAGCTGATCTTGCCCCTGACGCTATCTTGCGCCCTCTACTCACCATTATTTTGTTGACTAGCCACTAGGGGAACCACTACCCCTAGCCACGCTGGCACCCCTTCCTCCGTACCTCAAGAGCCAGACGCTTCATTGGCCCCTCCAGAAGAATCCGTTTCCGCTGCGCCCGACCAGGAGAGCGATTCCTCTGCCCCTGAGAACGCAGATGCATAAGGCCATGGGGGGACACAGGGTTCCCTCTATTTTGTTTGTGTAAGCCGTAGTGTAAGTCTAGACCCTGTGCCAGTGACCTGATTTAAGACAGATTGAGTCCAGTCCTGAGAATCACTGAACCCCTTGAAAACTCGTTGATTGTGTTTGAATAGTTGCGATAAAAGCAAATACTCAAGGTCTTGAAAGTATCAATATATAAAAGATTTATGACTTGGTGAAAAGCTTGAGACTAAGACTGGACTAGATTGGCCTAGCTCAACTGTGACGGTGTGATGTGCCAATCTTAGGTGAGACTGAGCCGGACGTGAGACGGCGAGGGCTGAAACGGGGGTTTTGGCTTAAAATCTCAGACTTTTACATGGGCTCTGGGTAGGCCCTAAAGTAGCGAAGCTGCGATTTTGGGCCTACCAGGGAGGCAAATGTAGCCATTGTGGACTGCACTTTTTGCCAGATGCACTCATCGAGCTTCACCACCTTGATGGCAATCACGACAATCAACGTCGTCAAAATCTGGCGTTGCTGCATCGACACTGCCACGACCAGGTACGTGCAGCCAAGAACCTAATCACCGCTGGTACTCAACCCCAGAGCCCAGTTACAGAGGAGCCGTATGAGGTCGAAAGTCTCACGTACGGTTTGAAGCCGAGTCTGGGGGGCGACTCCCAGGCTTAGGTTGACCATACCTCAATCCCCGCCCCAGGGCTTTGCTCAGCAGGTGACAAAGCTGCGTGGCCATCTTCAATAATCAGTAGAGAGTTGCATTAAGCTGTTTCAAGTTGTGCCGATGTGAGGTCAGAGTGTAATCACTCCAGTTGCTTCTTATGAAGTCATTAGGAGCAGTCATAAAGGATCAAAGTGCTGATGACTCTTGACAATGAGTCCCGAATCAGGCTCAATGCTTATTGATATACTTTGTCAATAAAGGTTGTGGATACTATCCTGCGGCAGGCGATCTGGCGATGCCGATGGCCCAAGCCTGATCTGTGTTGCGGCTATCTATTGCGGTCTAGCCGTCGAAGCTCAGGAGTTTTGCGCCATGAGCAGAAAGCCCTGACCCTCTACAAGTAGCTCTTCGATCTGGTGGAAAACGCCAGCGTCTACCGAGAGGGGTTTGCCCGCACCCAAATTGGCCAAGCAGAACTCCACAACCTGGAAATTAAGAAAATGTTGCGAGACCTTAGCGAATGGTGACTCTGACCCGACCTCCCAGACAACCGGATTCTCCACCTCGGCCTCAACGGTGGCCTGTGCGAACGGTGATGGCCCTAGCGCTGTTGCTGTTTGGGTTAACCCTCGTGGCGGGGCTGTCCCTCACCCAGGGTTCCGTGGCCATGACGGGGCCAGAACTGTGGGCCGCACTGCTGCGCCAAGGCGAGGCCACCCACCAGGTGATTCTGTGGGATCTGCGGCTGCCTCGGCTGGTGGCGGCGTTGCTGGTGGGGGCGGCGTTGGGGGTGTCGGGGGCGCTGCTCCAGGGCATGTTGTGCAACGGGTTGGCCAGTCCCTTTTTACTGGGGATTTCCTCTGGGGCAGGGCTAGTGGTGGTGCTGGTGGTTACTCTGGGCCTGGGGCAGGTGTGGGTGCCACTGGGGGCATGGCTGGGGGCGATTTTGACAACGGCCCTAGTCTACCTATTGGCCTACCAGCGGGGGCGGCTGTCGGTGGAGCGGCTGATTTTGGGCGGGGTAGCCTTCAGTTCCTTCTTTGGGGCGATCCAGTCCCTGCTGTTGCTGATGGCGCGGGATGGCCGGATTCAGGCGGCGTTGAACTGGCTGATCGGCAGCTTCAACGGTCGCGGCTGGGCGGAGGTGCGCCTGGTGGGGCCGGGGCTGGCAGTGGCCTTGGTGATGGCCTGTCTGCTGGCGCGGCAGGTGAATCTGCTCAACCTGGGCGATGACCTAGCCGTGGGGTTGGGCACCTCCCTGCTGCGATCTCGCCTGTTGATTGGCGCAGCGGCCACCTTTCTCGCCGCCGGAGCTGCCAGCATTGCCGGACTGGTGGGCTTTGTCGGGCTGATTGTGCCCCACGGGGTGCGCCTGCTGGTGGGCACAGACTATCGCCTGGTGCTGCCCTTTTCGGCCCTGGGGGGTGCCCTGGTGCTGTCGGCGGCGGATTTGGCGGCTCGCTCTGGCCCTGTGGAACTGCCCGTTGGCGTAGTGACGGCCTTTTTGGGTGCGCCCGTGTTTATTTGGCTGCTGTATCGCCGCCGTGGAAGCCAAGGAGGACATTGAAATGCCCCTAGAATCGCGCAATTTATCCGGCGGCTACGATCAGTCGCCCATTGTCCACCACGTTAATTTGGCGGTGGAACCAGGGGAGTGGCTGTGCCTGGTGGGGGCCAACGGCTCCGGCAAATCCACCCTGCTGCGGTTGCTCAGCCGTATTCTGAAACCCCAGGGCGGCAGCGTTCTGCTCTGTGGACGAGATATTCACGAGCTTTCCCCCACGGCCATTGCCCAGCGGTTGGCCCTGTTGCCCCAGCAGCAAACCCTGCCCGACGGCTTGACCGTTCACCAACTGGTGAGTCTGGGCCGATCTCCGCATCAGCCCTGGTGGCGATGGGATTTGGATGCTGAAGGTCAGCGTCAGGTCGATCAAGCCCTCACCTGGACAGAAATTGCCCACTACCGAGATCGACCCGTGGCGGATCTCTCCGGCGGCGAACGTCAGCGGGCATTTTTGGCCCTAGCCCTGGCCCAAAATCCCCAGGTGCTGCTGCTGGATGAACCCACCACCTTCTTAGACATCCACTACCAACTCCAGCTTTTGGAACTGCTGAAACGGCTGAACCGCGACCAGTCCCTTTCCATCATCACCGTGCTGCACGACATCAACCTAGCCGCCCGCTACGGAGATCGCATGGCCATGCTGTGCCAGGGTCGCCTTTGGGCCGTTGGCCCCCCTGCCGAGGTGCTGACTCCCGACAACCTTCGGGCCGTCTTTCAGGTGGAAGTCGAGATTTTCACTACCCCCTTCGGCCAGCAGGTCTTCCCCCTCGCCGCCAGTGCCGCCGATAGCTCACCTCCCCTGGTCGCCACCCACGCCCCGTAGGGTGCATTCAGCGAAGCAATGCACCTCTAGCCCTCCAGCTTTCCCTTTCAACCCATAACCCTTGATTTCTCGTGAGGAGTATAGCGATGTTTCAGCGTTTTTTATTGAGAATTTTTCCTGTTTGTGTTTCTCCATTCTTGCTAGTTCTGCTGTGGGATATGGCCCATGCAAGTTCTATAGAATCAGGGCAAGCTGAGGAAGTCAGCACAATCTCCCCATCCTTTAACAATTTTGATTCGCAACTATTAGCTCCCCAAACTCCAGGCGAAACAGCAGAACCCCCCACCCCCGCAGAGGCCACCCCGGTAGAGTCCACTCTTACAGCGGAACCTCAGCAGCCCCCGTTGTTGACGGACTTAGAACCCGCCGAAACCACCCGCCAAGCCCTGATGCCGTCTGCGTCTGAGGGTGTCCCTGATGCCCCTGCCGTGGCCCAAACCGGGGACGCATTGAGAGAGGGATCTGAAAACGAAGCTGACTCTGACTCTGGGGAAGGTATGGGCGATGAGTCCATCGATGTGCAATTTACCCCCGGCGACACCCTGCGCATCACCGTCACCGGAACCCGCACCCCCCGCGAGGTGGACGACCTACCCGCCACCGTCACTGTGTTTGATATGGACGACCTGGAGTTCTACCAAATTGAGGGTCTAGGCGACCTGCTGCGCTACGAGCCAGGGGTATCGGCGGGTGGCGCACTCCAGCGCTACGGCACCCAAAGCGTCAATATTCGCGGCATTGAGGGCAACCGCATCCTGTTTCAACTTGATGGCATTCGCCTACCCGACCAGTTTTCCTTTGGGGGGGCACCGCCGCGTGGGTTTCGGGTGGGCCGGGGCGACTATGTAGACTTCTCCACCCTGCAAGCGGTGGAAGTGCTGCGTGGCCCAGCCTCCACCCTCTACGGCAGCGATGCCCTAGGCGGAGTAATTTCCTTCCGTTCCTTGCAGCCCAGCGATTTGTTAGGGCCAGAGGATACCTTTGCCGGAGATGTGGGCAGCCTCTACACCAGCGCCGTGGGCGGGTTTGATTCGGCGGCAAGGCTGGCCTTCCGCAATGACGACCTAGAAAGCGTGTTTGTGGTCAGCCGTCGGGATGCCCGTGAACGCAGCAACTTTGCCCCGCCGGAGTTCACCGACAGCATCGACATCGGCGACACCAACCTCTATGGCAACATCGTCTACGTGCCCGATGAGGTCAGCACCCTCAGCCTCATTTTGGAGGACATCAACCGCCGCACCAACTACGTCCTCGCTCCGGGCAACGTCGATCCCCTCGCCCTCAGCACCAACGGCGAAAACCGCATCGACCGCACCCGCCTCAGCCTCACCTACGAGTTTGACAACCCCGACAGCGACTCCTTCCTACAATTCGCTAGGGGACAACTCTATTACCAAGCTGCCAACACCACCGAGATTGTCCAAGAAATTCGCCCCACGGGCGTCGGCCCAGGATTTGCGGGGGCTAGGGTGCGGCGCGATAGCAACAACCAGTTCATTAGCAATATCTACGGCGGCGATGTGCAGTTTCGCAGCGATTTTGCCACGGGCAATGTTGATCATCGCCTCACCTATGGGGTCGATGTGTCCCAAACCTTCAATTCCCGTCCGCGAGATCGCACCCAAACCAACTTAATGACTGGAGAGACCACCAATATTTTCGGCACTGGGGCAGACTCTATATTTCCTATCAAAGATTTTGCCGATGCCAATACCCTACGCCTAGGGTTCTATGTGCAAAATGAAATGGAAATTGGGCCGCTCGATGTGATTGCTGGCCTACGTTTTGATCACTACGATCTGCAAACTATTGATGACGGTATCTTTCGCGGCGAAACGGTCAATTTAACCACATCGGCTCTTTCTCCTCGACTGGCCGTGCTCTATGAAGCTACCCCCGAAATTTCCTTTTATGGGCAATATTCTCGTGGTTTCCGAGCACCGCTCTACAGCGAAATTACAGGCGGATTTACGAACCTAGCTGGAGCCTTTTTCAAGTACGAAACCCTGTCTAACCCTGACCTTCAACCCGAATCAAGCAACAGCTTTGAATTAGGTGTTCGGGGCAATTTTTCCCAGGTTGATATTCGCCTCACGGGGTTCTACAACACCTACAACAACTTCATTGCCACCGAACAACTGATTGGCACCCGCTGTCTGATTCCCGCACCCGTTTGTCCGCCCACCCAACAGGTCAGTCAGTTTCAATCCATCAACATCGGCAGCGCCCGTATCTACGGGGTGGAATTGGGTGGTGAATACCGTTTTAGCCCCGGCACCGATGGCTTTAGTCTGCTCGCCAGTCTCGCCTTTTCCCAGGGCGATGACACCACCGATAACCGCCCCCTTAATACCATTGATCCCTTTAGTGCCGTGGCAGGTCTGCGTTACCAAGCCCCCGAAAACCAGTGGCGAGCCGAACTGATTGGCACCTTTGTAGGCCGCGCCCGTGTGGCCGAAGATAACACCAACTTTGTACCCGATGCCTATGCCCTAGTGGATGCCATTGGAGCCTATAACATCACCCCTAATTTGGCCCTAAGTCTGGGACTTTATAACCTGTTGGATACGGAATATTACCAATATTCAGAGGTGCGAGATCGTCCTAATAACGAGGCCATTTCCCAATTTAGCCAAGCTGGAAGAAATATCCGGTTGGGGGTGAGCTATCGGTTTTAGAAAGAGCATCGCATGACCTTTGTGTAGGATGTGTTAGCGTCAGCGTAACGCATCAATGAACAGACCAATATAAGTTATGAATTGGCTAACACATCCTACAATTCCATACAGGCTAAATATTCAGCCACTCTAGTGATAGCTTTCGTTGTGATTTCATGCAGTCCTGCAAATACAGGTTCATGAGGCTTTGATAGGGAATACCTGTCTCCTCAGCTAATCCCTTAAAGTAATCAACGACTTCTGCCTCTAGACGGATTGTGATTTGCTTCTTCAGTTTTTTAGTGTAAGGATTTTTGATGGAATCAGAAAAATCATACTCATCTCTCATGACGAAAACTCCAATAACTACGTTCTTCTTGTTTCGTGGCTCTACGGGCAGAAATAATGCGAATAATTTCATCATTTTGACGGTATATATGACATACCAGAAGAATCCGAGATATGTCACTCATCCCTAAAATCACATATCGATCTTCCTCAAATGAGTGATCAGGATCGAAAATTACACGGGAATTCTCGTCATAGAAAACCGTGATAGCTTCCTCGAACTCAATTCCATGCTTATCAAAGTTTGTGATTGCCTTACGCTCATCCCACTCAAAGTCTAGCTCGCTTATACTTGCATTGTAACTACATTGTAGTTTTCTTGATTCACTAGTCTTACTAGCTTTTGACATCCCCTACAACTCATCCAGCCATGAAACTCTCTCTCGTTCTTCCCCTCCTCCTTTTCCCCCTGACCGCCTGTAGTGGCCAAAATACCCCCCTGGCCGAAACGCCTGCCAATGAATCCGAAATCCGGATCGTGGCGCTTACATCCCTCACCGCCGACCTAGTGCAAACCCTGGAGGGCGAGGCACTGGTGGGCATTCCCGGCAATGAACTGCTGCGGGGGGATGATCGCTTTGCCGACCTGCCCATCGTTAGCGAAGGGCGCACTGAACCGGATCTGGAACAAATTGTGGCCCTAGAGCCGACCCTAGTCATTGGTGCGACGGGGTTTCACGACCGCACCCTCCAGCGTTTGGAGGAACTGGGTACCCAAACGCTCACCACCGAAGTCAACAGTTGGGCCAACCTGCGCGACCTCACCACGACGCTGGCCACCACCCTAGAGGCCGACCCCCAGCCCTTGCTGGATCGCTACGATGCCTGTTTGGCCCAAGCCCCAACGGACAGCCCTGCTACGCTGGTGTTGGTCAGCCGTCAACCGCTGCTGAGCCCCAACAAAACGAGCTGGGCCGGGGATTTTCTAGCTCAGTTTAAGGTACAAAACGTGGCCGCCGACATGCAAGGGGAAAGCCCCTTTGATGGCTACATCACCCTGCCCGAAGAGAAAGTGCTGGCGGCGAATCCTGAGGTATTACTGGTGGTAGATGCCGGGGAAAATTTGCTGGAGCAACTGAAGGGCGAATCCTTTTTGGGGCAACTCCAGGCCACTCAGCAGGGGCAGGTTCACAGTTTTGATTATTTCGGCCTCGTTAACCCCGGCAGCATTGCCAGCATTGAGCGCACCTGCGAGCAGTTGAGTACCCTCCTTGCGCCCCAGCGATAACGGGTGTGGCCCTGGACTGCCCTGGACATTGACCTGGCTTGTCACAGCGCTCATACCCTTGGCGGACTGACGTAACAGAGCAGCGTCTTCAGCAGGTTGGAGGGGCATGGCTAAAGGAATTTACCCAGCCCTGGGCGCTGAAGGTGCCTGAGATGGCTTACCTCCGGGTCTGCAACGGTAAATGCTGCTCCAGATCGTCTAACAACAAGTGCGCCGCCTGAATACCTCCCGCCGTAGTCCACACCACATCGCTGACGGCATGAGCGTTTCCGGCCTGCACCACCGCTAGCTGTTGCCATAGAGGATGGCTGATCCAGGGTTGGGCAATGTCCCAGGCTGTGGATGATTCGGTGAGCAAAATTAAATGAAGAATTCCTATTCTCCCCGCTCCGTAGCAATTCCCAAGATTGCGCCCTCAATCACTCGCAATTCATCCATCACGGCGATGACTTGGCCGTGGCTAACCGCTTCATCGGCATTGATAACAATCACAGATTCCTGGGTCATATCCATCAACTCACGCACACCGGATTGCAAATCATCCAGGGCAATGGTCTCTCGATTCAGGGCAATATCGCCCGATTCTTCTACAGTTACCGTGATGCGCGTACGCTCTTGCACCTCAGCACTGGCCGCTTTGGGTAGATTAACGGGTAACGCCTCAGAGCGCGTTAAATACAGGCTCGAAATGATGAAGAATGTCAAAATTGCAAAGATGACATCGATCATCGGTACGATATTGAGTTCAAAGTCGTCTTCTGGCTCTTCGGGGAAAAACATAGGAGTAGGATGTCAGAAAAGTAGAGATGAGGATAAACAGGGGTAAGTTTTGAATTTTGAATTTTGAATTTTTAACTTAAGCTTTACCGAGAATCTTAAAAACTCAAAACCTAACACTCAAAACCTAAGCTCACTGGCCTATCGAACCAAACTCTCTTCCTCAAGCTGGCCCTTGCGCTCGTAGTGGGTTTCGTAGAGGATTTCGAGTTGTCCACCATACTCTTGAATGAGCGCCACCTGGCGTTTGTAGAGGCCGCGAAACAAATTGGCAAACAGCAGCGTGCCAATCGCCACCACCAACCCAGCCGCCGTAGACACTAACGCCTCGCTAATGCCGCCCGTTACCGCCCCAGAGTTTGCCCCCATATCCCCCAGGCGTAGCGCATCGAAGGAGGCAATCAGACCGAGAATGGTACCCAGCAAGCCCAGCAACGGGGCCACGCTGATGATGGTGGCGAAGACGGTGTTGAATCGTCGCAGATGGGGCAGTTCGGCCTGCATGGCGCTGGCTAGGGCTAGGTGAAACTGCTTTGGGCTGGCCCCTTCAATTTCCAAGGCTTCTAGGAAAATGCGAGCAATGGGTAGGTTGATGTTTTGCTGTAGCTTGGGGTATGCATCCATCGGGGCTTGCCGATAGGTGCGCAGAATATCCTGCATGACGGGTCGCTGCCGCCGATTGAGCCGCACCCAAAACATCAGCCGCTCGATGATGAGGGCGATGGCCACCAACGAAAACCCCAGCAGCGGCCACATCACAATGCCGCCCGCCGCAAAAATACTGCCCATAGTCCATCCCTGTCGTAAAGGCTCACTTGCCGCAGCCCAGATTTCCCCGTCTATGCGACCACCGGGGTGGGTTGACGGGATCTAGCTATTGCAAATAACTGTCAAATGCATTGAGCCGGATTCTGGTACCCTTGTCAAGGGCTTAAAGAGAATAAATCCTGATAGTATATGAAGGAATCCCGTTTTTCTGATGCTAAGCAAAACTCTACTCTGAGTCTAAAAGCTTTAATATTCAAGGACTTTGAGTTAGATAGATAGCCGTGGCTAGAGGATGTATCGCCTAGATGGTCTTGATCACAGCCTGTATCTTATCGGGTTGACTACCAATAATCCTCAATTTAGTTGAAATTCTTTCTCAACTGTGACGAAGCGGATTCTGTGAAATCGGTCGTGTATCATCCTTCCCGTTAACCTTACCCATGAGCCTTTCTAACCTCTGCTTTGAACACCACGAGCAAGACCAAGCCAGACTGCGAAAGCTCCTGCTGTGGGCGCTTTTGGGGTCGGTTGGGGTGCATACTACCGCCTTGGGCCTCGGTCAGGTCAGCCTGTGGTCTTACCGGGAGGAGGCCGACCTCTCTCCCATCGAGTTGATTGTGACTGAGCCTCTGGAGCCTGTGGCTGAGACCCCAGAGCAGCCCGATCTGACTCAACCCGCTGAGCTGAGCACCGAGACCCGTGATCCGGCCCCAGCCACTTCGGCCTCCTCCCCCAGGGCGGCGGTCGTCGCGGCTCCTCAACCCATCACCATCGCTGAACCTGCGCCTCCAGTCACGGCAGAGCCTGAGGCGTCCCAACCTGAGGTCGCTACTGAGGCGGAGTCGGAACCAGAGCAGCCCCCATCTGAGGTGGCTACTGAGGCCGAATCGGAGCTAGAGGAGCCTGAGGAAGAAGACACCTCGCCGCCTGCCCCATTGCCAAACGCTGTGGAAACCGAGGAGATTACTGAGGCTGCGGATGAAGCGGAAGACGCCACGGCGGATCTGGAATCCGCCGAAGCAGAAGAGGTCATCACCGAACCCACCGAACCCGAAACGGCAACCGTAGACTCATCGCAACTGGAACGCCTGCGCGACTTTCTGCGGCGGCAACGGGAGGCCCAGGAAGGCATGGCCATCGACACCCCTTCTCCAGGGAACGGTACGTCTGGGGCCGCTGGCGATTCTGCCGGTAATTTCGCTGGGCCATCCAACTCAGGCTCAGCGGGTGCGGCTACCACCGCTGCCCGTTCTGGCCCCGGCAATTCCGGTACCTCGAATTCCTCAGGTAATGGGCATGGCCAAGGGCAGGGTTCGCGCACCGTCGCTTGCCAAAACTGTGTGCGACCCGACTATCCCCAGAGTGCCCTAGATGCTGGGGCCGAGGGGCAACCCATGGTTAGCGTGGACATTAACCCCGATGGCAGCGTTCGCAGCGTCACCCTCACTCGATCCAGCGGCAACCCCGCCATCGACCAAGCCGCCATCCAGGCCGCTCGCAATTCTCGGTTCCAGCCCGTTAGCGGTGGGGCCAGCGTTCCCATTGAGTATGACCTCACTATCGAAGGCTCCCGCCGCAACCGGGATGCCCGTCGCCGGGGTGAGCGCCAAGCCGTAGAACTGCCGCCAGAACCCACCCCCGCCGCTGCAACGCCACCTTCGCCACCCCCGTCTTCCCCCCCCGCTCAAAATCCTAGCTCCGGGAATACTGGTTCTCCCGTGGAGACTCATCCTGCTGAACCCGCAACCCCAGACCCACTCGCAACTTCTGACTCTGAATCCCCTGAATCCCCTGCGCCCGCTGCTGAATCAGGGGATTCCCCACCCGCCCCCCTAGCGCCCATCGTCGCTCCAGAACCCAAGCCAGCGGAAGCCGCCCCAACACCCGCCGCCGCCCCATCCCTCCCATCGGCCCCTAGCGCCCCGGCCCCGCCTCCCGCTCCAGTAGCCTCCCCTCCTGCTCCTGCGGCTCCACCAGAGGCATCTTCTGCCGAGTAGGCCCAGGTGGATGAGCGACAACATGTTTCTGCAAGATGAGGAGTTCTACCGCTCTCGTTTACACGGTAGTGGTAAAGCTAGGCGGGCAAAACGGCGGGGATTATCCCACGGCTAGGTTTGACCAGAGCTTGCACAATGCGGTCGCTCGCCAACCGCCCCCCAAACAGGTTGCGGGCCACTGGCCCCAGTTGTAGGGCTGCCGCACCGCCCATCACAAAGAGGTTACAACCGGGCCAGCGCAGATGGTAATCCAGGACGGGCAAGCCGTTCACGACCTCAGCGGGATAGGTTGCCTGTACGTTGGCCAACAGCGGCCAATGGGTGATGTCAAGCTGGCTCCCGGTGGCCAACCAGAGGCGATCTAGGGGTAGATGGGCGATACAGTTATGGTCGGCTCCGGTCTTGCAATGGACTTGCCAAGCATCGCCTTTCCACTCGGCCTGTTGCACCTCGCACTGTTCATAGAAGCTGATTTTGCCCTGGCGCTCTAGCCGCCGCAGGTGCAGCCACATCGCTGGAGTCAGCGATCCACCGTTGCGAGCCTGCTGAATCATCTGCCAGCGCTGCTGCCAACTGGGTTCAGCCTGGAATCCCTTGAGGTATTTTGGGCCAAGCCAACCCGGATCGGCATCAAAGAGTTTGGCATAGAACTGTCGCCGCGCCATCAGAATCACCGTGGCTCCGCGCTTAACCGCCCCCAGCGCCAAGTGCCCAGCGGTCAGCCCACTCCCCACAATTAAAATCCGTTCGCCCGTGAGGGAAAGCCCCCGTAGGTCGATTTGGCTAGAGTGCCGCAGACGATGGCTGGGATAGGTCTGGGGGATTTGCCGCGCCCAAGCTGGAAGCTGAGGACGACCGCCACCATGGGCCAACACCACCCGCCTTGCCCGGATCTGGCGACCATCCGCTAAGCCCAGGAGAAACGACGGTCGCCCTAGCCCTTGGCCCAGGTCTAGGTGCTGCACGGTGCCCGCCATTACCCGATTCGCCAAGTCCCACCGATCAAGCACCGACTGGCAGAAGTCGCGAAACAGCCCCGTAGTAGGCAGGGCATAGGGCGGCAAGAGTTCATCGGGACGACCCTCCGCAAAGGTGCGCAGGGCATGGGGATTGGGATCAGGGTGGTGAACGGCGGGGGATCTGAGATTGGGAATCTCTAGGGCGGCAAACTGGTGGTGCCACTGGCACAGCCAAGCTCCGGCGGGGTCGATCACCACAAAGCGGCTCCGCAGGTTGACCTTTTTTTGAAGGAGATGGGTGACGAGGGTAAGCGCCTGGGGGCCAGCCCCAATGATCGCGAGGTCTGTGGAAAGAGCCATGGAAAGGGTCACGAGGGTTCTGGAATTGCGAAGGATCCGTGTATTTTAGATAATGATAACGGTTATCATTATCTAAAATAACCCCACAATCAAACACGCAAGCGAGGGATGACCATGGTTGCTGATGGACAGTGCGCTGTGCCAGTCACGGTGCTAACGGGCTATTTAGGGGCAGGCAAGACCACGCTGCTGAACCGAATTCTGACCCACGAGCACGGCAAGAAGGTGGCGGTGATCGTCAACGAGTTTGGCGAGGTGGGCATCGACAACCAACTGGTCATTGATGCCGATGAAGAAATTTTCGAGATGAACAACGGCTGCATCTGCTGCACCGTGCGCGGCGACCTGATTCGCATCATCGGCAACCTGATGAAACGCCGGGACAAATTCGACCACCTGGTGATTGAAACCACGGGCTTGGCCGACCCTGCCCCGGTGATTCAGACCTTTTTTGTGGATGATGAGGTGCAAACCCAGGCCAGCCTAGATGCGGTGGTGACGGTGGTGGATGTGGCCCACATCGCCCAGCATTGGGACGCCGAGGAAGCCCTGGAGCAGATCGCCTTCGCCGATGTGATCTTGCTCAACAAAATCGACCTCGTCACCGAGGCCGATCTGACCGCCCTAGAAGATCGCATTCGCGGGATGAATGCCATCGCCAAGATCTACCGCACCTGCGATGCCCAAGTGGAGATGGAGGCCATCCTGGGGGTTAACGCCTTTGACCTGGGCAACGCCCTCACCCTTGACCCTGAGTTTCTCAACGAAACTGCCCACGAGCATGATGCAACCGTGGGATCTATCGCCCTGGTGGAAGCGGGGGAAGTGGACGGCCAGAAGCTCAACCAGTGGATTAGATTCCTGCTGCGCGACCATGGCCCCGATATCTTTCGCATGAAGGGCATTCTCAACATTGCTGGCGAAGACTGCCGGGTTGTTTTTCAGGGCGTACACATGCTGTTTGAAGGCCGCCAAGATCGCCCCTGGAAGCCCGATGAAACCCGCAAAAACGAGCTGGTGTTTATCGGCAGAAACCTAGAAGCCATGGCGTTGGAGGCCGGGTTTCGGGCCTGCTTAATGCCGTAATGCGCTGGGACTTATTTCACCCAAAACCGACCTATGCCCAAACCCAAACCCCTCCTCACCCCCACCTGGCAAACCCTCCTCACCGACTATGTCACTGCCCTAGCCTGGTCTCCCGCTGGTACGCATCTGGCGGTGGCTTCGGCGGCGGGGGAGGTGGTCTTGTTTGAGGTAAAAACAGGGATATCGGTAGAGTTACAGCCGCCCCAGGGCCATTCCATAGATGCCCTCGCCTTCTCGGCGGATGGTCGGTTCTTAGCCGCCGGGGGCCAAACGGGCCGGGTGTCGATTTGGCAACTCATCGAAGCCGCCGCCCCGCTTTTGACGACCTTAGAGCATCCCAGGGTGTGGGTCGATACCCTGCAATGGCACCCCCAGCAGCCAGAATTGGCCCTAGGGTTAGGGCGCTACGCTCAGGTGTGGGATGCCGCTGCCCAGGAAGTGGTGATTACCCTCGACTTTGAGGCGTCATCGGTGCTGGATTTGGCTTGGCACCCCAGCGGCAACGCCTTGGTGCTGGCGGGCAACCAGGGGGTGAAAAGCTGGCAACGCCAGGATTGGGACAACGACCCTGAGGTACGGGAGACGGGGGGAGCCAGTGGATCCATCGCCCTTTCCCCAGACGGGCAGTATCTGGCTTCGGGCAACAACGACCGCACCCTGCTGGTGTGGGAATGGGATAACCCCTACCCCTGGCAAATGCAGGGGTTTCCAGGCAAAGTGCGGCAGTTGGCTTGGTCTAGGGTGCCAGCCCAGGAGAAGGCCCCGCTGTTGGCCTCTAGCAGTGCCGAGGGCGTGGTGGTGTGGACCAAAGCCCCCAGCGACGATCAGGGCTGGACATCCCAGGTCTTAGATTTGCACAGAGCGACGGTAACAGCTCTCGCCTTCCAGCCCCGGTCTAGGCTATTGGCCTCGGCCTCGGCAGACGGCTGGGTGTGTCTGTGGCACAAGGCCACTCAGATTGCTCAAATCTTGGAGGGGGCGGCAGACGGATTCTCAAGCCTCGCCTGGTCTCCCCAGGGCAACTATCTGGGGGCAGGGGGCTGCGGGGGCGAGGTTGTGGTGTGGGCCAGAACCCTGGCAGGTCAGGGGTTTGGCTAGAATTCTAGACTCCTATTCAGGGGCGCAATGGGGTGGGACGGTGGTTGAATGCCGTCCTACCTGTTTTTGGGAGCCAAGGTTTTTGGCGGAACGGAATTTTCTCCATCAGCGGATCGCCATTTCCGGCAAGGCAAGCTAAGATAATCAAGAATGATAATCATTCTCATTTTTGAAATAGGCTCTTTGGTGCGATGGTTCTATCTCCCTCCCCCGTAGCTTCGACAACCGAGGTGACTGTGCCCTCCCAGAATGGACAAGCGACTCGGCTGCCCTCGGTTCAACGTCCCCGCCGTCTGCGCCGGACAGAGTCTCTGCGGCGAATGGTGCGCGAAACGGTGCTCACTGTCGCTGACCTGATTTACCCCATGTTTGTGATGGAAGGGATTGGGCAGCGCCAGGAAGTGCCCTCCATGCCGGGGTGTTTTCGCTATTCCCTGGATGTTTTGCTCGACGAATTGCAGGTGGTGACGGGGCTAGGTATTGGAGCCATTGCCCTGTTCCCCCTCATCCCCGACGCCCAGAAGGACAATGCAGGCACCGAAAGCTATAACCCCCAGGGGTTGATTCCCCAGACGGTGCGAGCCATTAAACAGGTGTTTCCCGATCTGCTGGTGATCACCGACATCGCCCTCGACCCCTACAGCCGCATGGGCCACGACGGCATTGTGGAAAACGGCAAAATTCTCAATGACGAAACCGTCGCCGTCCTAGTCAAACAAGCCCTCGCCCATGCCGAAGCCGGAGCCGATATGGTGGCCCCCTCCGACATGATGGATGGCCGCATTGGAGCCATTCGCCAAGCCCTGGATGCGGAGGGCTGGATCAACGTGGGCATCCTGGCCTACTCCGCCAAGTACGCCTCCGCCTACTACGGCCCCTTTCGCGATGCCCTGGAAAGCGCCCCTAAATTTGGCGACAAAAAGACCTACCAAATGGATCCGGCTAATGGCGACGAAGCCCTCAAGGAAGTCGATCTCGACATCGCCGAAGGAGCCGACATCGTGATGATCAAGCCCGCCCTCGCCTACCTCGACGTGATTCGCCGTATCCGACAGCACACGAATCTGCCCATCGCCGCCTACAACGTTAGTGGTGAGTATGCCATGGTCAAAGCCGCCGCCGCCCAGGGCTGGATCGACGAACAAGCCGTCGTCCTCGAAACCCTAACCAGCATCAAACGCGCCGGAGCCGATGTGATTTTGACCTACTTCGCCAAGGATGTAGCCAGGGTATTGGGGGGTGGAAAGGATGAAGCGTAAACGCCGAATAGCTCTATTGCTGGCGTCCTCGGTGGCCATTACCCTGGGGGGCTGTGCTGGCACCCCCGAAACCAGCGAAGTCGGGACGGCGGATGAAGCCGTGGAAACCGTGGATTTGACGGTGATGACGACAATTTTGCCGATGACGCAGTTCGCCAATGCCGTGGTGGGGGATCGGGCGGAGGTGATTCCCCTGATGCCGACCAATGTGGATCCCCACGATTTTCAGGCCAGTCCTGCGGATGTGCAGGCCTTGGCGAGGGCCGATGTGTTGGTGAAAAACGGCCTGGACATGGAGTTCTTTTTGGATGACCTGATCGCCAATGCCGAGAACCCGGATCTGGTCATCATTGACTCCAGCGAAGGTGTGGCCGTGTTGGCCAATGAAGACCACGGCCACAGTCACGATCATGACCACAATCACAGTCACAGTCACAGCCATGATCACGATCATGACCACAGTCACAGTCACAGCCACAGCCATGATCACGACCATGACCACAGTCACAGTCACAGCCACAGCCATGATCACGACCATGACCACAGTCACGACCACGCCGAGGCGGGGCACCACCATCACCACCATGGCGAGTTTAACCCCCACATTTGGCTCGACCCCAAGCGGGCGATTCAGCAGGTGGAGAATATCCGCGATGGCATGATTGCCGTAGATCCTGATGGGGCAGAGATTTATACCGCTAATGCTGCCGCCTTTATTGCCGAACTGGAGGCTCTAGACGCGGAGATTAGCGAAAAACTTGCACCCTTTGCGGGGCAGTCCTTTGTGGTGTTCCACGACTTTGCCCCCTACTTTGCCGAGAGTTATGGCCTGAATACTGAATTTCTGGTGGATGTACCCGCCATCAACCCCTCCCCGGAGGACGTTAAGCGGGTGGTGGATACGGTGCAAGCCGAGAACCTAAAGGCCGTTATGACGGAACCATCGGCGGGCAAGGAAGCCTTTTCGGCCTTGGCCGATGACATGGGTGTGGAAGTGGGGATTTTCAACCCGATTGAGGTGGGCGGCCCAGAGGCTGTGCAGCCGGAGTACTATCTGAACGCCATGCGCCAGAATGCGGCTAGCCTGGCGGCTTCCTTTGAATCCTTTAACCAGCAATCCTGGCTGCCCCTGTGGCCCACCCAGTCCGTGGCCCGGGTGCCCCAGCCCGTGGGTTTGCGATTCTAGGAGGCCCGGAGCTTGAGCGCTGACATTTTGGTTGTGGACGGGCTAACCGTATATCGCGACACCTATCCGGCGGTGCAGGATGTGTCCTTTTCCCTGGCTGAGGGGACAGACATGGCTATTGTCGGCCCTAATGGGGCTGGCAAAAGTACCCTAGTTCAGGCCATTTTAGGCATTTTGCCTCGCCGGACGGGGGATGTGCGGGTGATAGGGCAACCCCTGAGCAATCGGGGGTATCTCCCCGCCCCCGTGAGGGGTCAGGTGGCCTATCTGCCCCAAAATTTTCTGTTTGATCGCCGGATTCCCATCACCGTCAACGAATTGGTGGCCCTGGGCTGGGATGACCTCGGCCCCCAACTGCCCTGGGCTAACCATCGGCCTCGGCGGCTGGCCATTCGCCAAGCCCTGGATCGGGTGGATGCGTTCCACCTTGGCCCCCAGCCCATCTCCCGTCTCTCTGGCGGTGAAATGAAGCGTGCCCTGCTGGCCTATTGCCTGGTGCGCCCCCGTCGCCTGCTCATTCTCGATGAAGCTCCCGCTGGCCTGGATGTGCGCAGCGAATCGGAGTTTTATCGCCTGCTCTATCAGCTCAAACAGGAACAGGGCTGGGCCATCCTGCAAATTTCCCACGACCTCGACATGGTTCGAAAACACTGCGATCGCGTCCTTTGCCTCAATCGCTCGATCCGCTGCCAAGGCACCCCCGACTATGCCCTATCCCCGGACAACTTGGCCGCTGTGTATGGATCAGAATTTGTCCGCTATCGCCATCACCACTAAATCTCCCCCTTCACCCCAATGCCCTCCCTCACCAACACCCTCGAACTCTTCCAGCTTCCCTTTATGCAGCGAGCCCTCATGGGCGGTATCCTCACTGGGCTGATGGGTGGGCTAATGGGCAGTTTCACGATTCTGCGGCAGCTCTCGTTTTTTAGCGATGCCCTGGGCCATTCGGCGCTGCTGGGGATTAGTCTGGGGCTGCTGTTGGGCCTTAGTCCTGGGTCGTTGCTGCTGCCCTTCGCGGTGTTGTTTGCCCTGGGGGTGGCCTATTTGCTAGAGCGTACTCGGCTGTGGACGGATGCGCTGTTGAATATTGTCTACTCGTCGTCCTTGGCGATTGGAGTGATTTTGCTGACCTTTGTGGGGCAGTATCGAGGCGGCATCAACAGTATTTTGTTTGGCGATATTTTGGCGGTGCGACCGAACAATTTGGTGGTGGGTGCGGTGCTGCTGGTGGTGTGTGTGGCGTTTGTGGGGCTAACTCTGCGATCCCAGATTCTCCTCACCCTGCACGAGCCTCTGGCCATTGCACGGGGGATCTCTGCCTCGGCCCACCGCACGACCTTTATTGTGCTGCTGGCCCTGGTGGTGGGCACCTCCATTCAGGCCATTGGTGTACTGCTGATTAGTGCCTTTGTGGTTATCCCCGCCTGTGCCGCCCGATTGCTCAGCCGCACCTTTACGGGCTATGTCATCTTGTCATCCCTGTTGGGAGCTTTGGGGGCGGTACTGGGGATGGTGTTGTCTGCTGTGTTTAACTTGCCCTCTGGCCCTGCCATTGTGACCATGCAGCTCGCCATTTTTCTGCTAGCGATTGTCATTCCTCGCAGTAAATTATCGGCGGTATAAAGAGAAAACGTTTAGGCCATCAACCTTGATTTTATCGATCAGACAATACACCTTAGGACTTGATAGATCAGTATGTCTAATAAAGCATCCCAGCCTTCTCAGCTAGCCATCCCCAAGCGGGGTATGCCTGTTACTATTATTACGGGCTTTCTGGGGAGCGGTAAAACAACGCTACTGAACCACATTCTGACCAATAACCAAAATCTCAAGGTGGCGGTTTTAGTTAATGAATTTGGCGATATTGACATTGACAGTCAGCTTCTTGTCTCCGTGGATCAAGACATGGTGCAACTCAGCAATGGCTGTATTTGCTGCACCATCAATGATGGCCTAGTCGAGGCCGTTTATAATGTGCTAGAACGGGCCGACAATATCGATTACCTCGTCATTGAAACTACGGGTGTAGCCGATCCGCTGCCCATTTTGCTGACCTTTTTGGGCACGGAACTGCGGGATCTCACCCGGCTAGACTCGGTAATTACCCTAGTAGATGCCTCAGCCTTTGCCCCCGATTTATTTGATAGCGAAGCCGCGTTCAAGCAGATTACCTATGGCGATATGATTTTGCTGAATAAAACCGATTTAGTGGCCAATGCCACGGTGGAGAAGCTAGAGGCCCAAATTCACAGTCTAAAGGAGGGGGCCCGCATCATTCGCTGCCAGAAGGCGGCTGTGCCCCTGCCGCTGATTTTGGATGTGGGCTTCAATGACCCGATGGCCTACGATGCCATGATTCCCCTGGAGTCGGCGGATCCCCAGAATCATCGTCCAGGCCATAACCACGGTCACGATCACAGCCACGGCCATCAGAGTCATCACGGTCACGATCACAACCACGGCCACCATCACCACTCCCACCACCTGGAAAACGATGGCTTTATGTCCGTGTCGTATCGCAGCGATTCCCCCTTTGCCCTGCGCCAGTTCGAGCAATTCCTCGAAACCCTGCCCAGCGATGTCTTCCGCGCCAAGGGGCTGCTGTGGTTCCAGGAAAGTCCCAATAAGCATATTTTTCAGCTCAGCGGCAAACGCTGCACCCTTGATGTCGAACCCTGGCATAGCGCGGTTCCTGGCAACCAGATTGTCTTCATTGGTCGCCACCTAGACGCGGACGACCTGCGCCAGCAGTTAGCCGTCTGTCAGGCAAAACCCATCAGCGGCTGAGGTTTAGTTTTAGCAACGGAAAAATTTTGGCCGTTAAGACTCAAACCATCATGACGCATGAGTTCTAGCTGTTAGCGGGGTTAAGTGAGTAATCGTACAGAAACTTACGCTAAGGCTGTATGTCTTGCAGAATCGTCACTCTAGGAGAAATTCTCATTAAAATCGCTGATGCTACGCAAAGACCTCATGGCCCCGAGATGAACAGATTCTGGTAGGTCAAACAAGAAGCGGCCCACCATGTTGATATGGAGATGGCCCAGCGGGGACAGTCCTCTATCTTCGGGTCTGATTTCGAGACCCTGCTGCTGTAGGTGCTGGAGCGCGGCCTCCATGTAGAGGGTGTTCCAGAGGACTATGACATTGACGACTAACCCTAGCGCCCCGAGCTGATCTTCTTGGCCTTCTCGATACTGCTGGCGGAGTTCTCCGCGCTGGCCATGGCTTAGTCATAGCAGAAGAAAAAATCTGGTCGTTCGCAGGACGATAAGACGGATTGCCCTATTTAGGGTTTAACTTGGGACAGTTTCAGTCTTCATGACCAAAATCTTTCTGTTGCTAAACCGAAGTAGCCCTGGACTCCTAAGTGATTTGGGGCTACCACCGGGGGCCATCGCTCATAGCTCCATCTGACGACTACGCTGCCGTCGCTGCTGCGCCTTCCGTTTCTGGTCTTCGTCTTCCTGGGCCTGACGCTGCTGCACCTCAAGCTCTTTCAGAGCTGGGTCAACGCCTGTCGGTTCCTGGTTTTGGCTCGCGGGCTGGGCTGGGGTTGGGAATTCAGGTTCGAGTTCGGATTCAGGTTGACCATGCTCCTCATTCTGAACCTGGGCTAGCTCTGGCTCAGTGGACTCTGATTCCTGACCCCGCTGCCGTCCCTCCCACCAGTCCATCACGGCGGCGCTGTCCTGGGGTGACGCAATGCCTCGAAATGTGCGAAGACCATTCAGGGTGTAGGCACGACCGAGTTGAGATGCGCTGAAATAGAGTCCCTTGAAGTGATAGGTCAAGCCTATGGTGGTTTCACCTATCGGCTTCACATGTAGCTCGACCCCAGCTTCTTCTAGACGATCCACAAACTCGTTAAGGCTATCGACCTGGTTTGAAACATCATCAATCAAATCCTGAAGCTCAGGCTTAACGGCGGGCTGGCCCGTGTCTCGTTCATGGCGAATCATGCCAACGGTGGGCGGTTTTCGTTCTTTGTACCAGCTTGAGACGGTCAGGGGCAGGCCATACTCAACTTCCAGTTCTCGGGCCGCCGCTTCGGCTTTATAGTGATCCCAATCTCCGGGTACTCGCTTACCTTTATCGAGGTCAAAGCGACCCGCCACGATATGAACATGGTCATGGTCGGTGTCGGTGTGGCGCACGACGACATAGGGCAGATGGGTGTAGCCCATTTTGTCGAGGTAGTCGCTAGCTGTAGCGGCTCGCAAACAAGAAACGTCATGCTCGCAAACAAGGCAATTTTGGGCTCAGATTAAGTGCGAATAAGAGTGCCTCGATGCTCACATTATTTGCGGATGGGCTCACATTATTTGACAACGGCTTGCAAACAGCGACAGTGGCTCAGTTTATCTGCCAATGGATTTGGCCTAATTTTGGCCTACATAACTCGCTGGTTATGGGCTGATCACCTTGATTCTTCGTTCTGCAAGGGTGGCCAAACGCCCTTATATCGTAGGAGTGGTTGCGCTGCGGGCAGCTATCCAATCAGCTTGGCGACAGTTCGACACCAAGCTGTTAAAGGATTTCAGCCCATTTGCAATTAATGTGAGCTCAACCTCCTGTTTGTGAGCCATTGGCACTTAATCTGAGCCCGTTGGTAATTAATATGAGCATGACGGCTCGACTATTTGCAGTTAATGTGAGCTCAAAATCTGGCCGTTTGCGAGCATGGGCAATCCCGTTTGCGAGCCGCTACACCTATTTAGATTCCAACGGGTTGAACAGATTGCATAAATCGCTGAAGTTGCCGACTTTCAAGCTCTAAAACTCGGCGGGAAAAATCAGGATCATGGTCGAGCCAATCATCAAAGGCATCGACAGGAATCGCCAGAATGCGGGTGCTGTCACTGTCTGCAACAATCGTATTTTCTGAGGTGCTGTGGGCTAAAACCTCTAGTTCGTCAAGGGTTTGGCCAGGATGAAACTGTTCTACTCGCACCCCCGATTTAGTTTGATAGTGAATGTTGGCATCCCCTTCGATCAACAGCAACAACTCTCGACAGGTATCTCCAGCCTCGGTGATGATGTCTCCTTGCTGGTAAGCTCTTACCTCTGCTTGACCTGCTAGAGCAATTAGCGTCTCGCTCTGCATTCGGTGGAAGAAATCACTATTGAACAAATAAACTAGCTTTTCTAGAGTTGGAAACTGGGTCAGAAGCAGTTTACTGGGGGATGACAAAGACAAGGACAGTAGCTGATTTTTAGCTTCCTGAACAAGGGGAGACTTAAACTGGTGCCCTTGGTTTCGGGCGATGTCTTGGCCGTGTTCTAAATTCAACTGCCCTATGATATAAAGCGCCGCCGCCTGAATCATAGGGTTTTGATCTTGAAGTAATGATTCTAGATGAGTCAGAATGGTTTCTGAGGGAGATTCTAGTGAACAGGAAACAGGTGTTTCCCCAGGCTCAGTCAAGCATTGCAGGATGGTGGGCGGCAGTTGGGTACCCCAATTTTCCTGATCCAAAATCTCGCCTAAAATAGTGGGTGAGGCTTGTTGTAACGACTGGGCTAGGTCTAGGGCTGTCTGATCAGACTGGAGAATGACTAAGATGCCTAGAAGGGATCGAACGATGAGTTCTTTCTTGTGCAGGATATTTTCTCGCAGCAGGGTGAGTACGGCCTGATGCTCCTGGATGATGGGTTGGTTAAGAGCGCGATAGCAGCTAATGAGTTCAAGGAGTTGTGTGAGCAAAAAATCTGCTTTTTTGGCGCTACTGGCATTAGTCGAAAATCCGCTCAGAATCCACTCTTCTTCCTGGGGGGTAATAGAGTATTCTCGACGCAGGGAACGAATGGTGTCTGAGTCTTGAAAATCGTCTTGCTCAAAGGTTGCATCATCAATTTGCTTCTGTTGCAGCAGCATGAGTCGCTCTAGAGATTTACGATAACCATTCAAGCGAATCTGATTTTCTAGGCTGCGTTTGTGATCGGGATTGAGCAACTGTGGGTCTTCAATGCCCAATTCCTCTAGCACAATGCGGTGTTCGTCATCGGTGATGCCGAGCTCCTGGCGCATTTGCTGTAATACCTCTAGACTGCTGGCGTAGTTTACATAGCCTTCCTCTAGGGCTTCTCGCACCACGCCTTTGTAGGCTTGATGGCGCTTCTCGCGGGTAAAACCGGGCAGTACCTTCGCTAACACATACACCTCATGGGTGTTGAGATCGTTGAGGGAGCGACCTTCCAAAAACTGGGCTACGTTCAACTGCAATTTCTCTAGCTGCTTGCGAAAACGGTTGGCGAGGTTTTCACGGGAATAAAGATCCGGACTCCGCCGCCAGGTTTGATAGAGCCAGAGGGTACTCAGCGCCACTAAACCTAGGTCATAGAGATACTGCACCGCCACCGGGAGAAGCTGGACTAGGGGGCGTCCTGCAAAGATAAAGAAGAAGTTGAAAATGCCAAAGGTACAGAGCGTAAAAATGCGATGGCGAATGCTTTCGACCGATAGATCAAGATGTTGTTTTCGGCTATGGGCTTTAGCGCGTTTTTCAATCCATCGTCCTCCCCAATAGCTGATGACTGTGCAGCTACCTAGAACCAACGGAACCGCCACTAATTTTGGAATGTTAATAGTTTGCCCAAATAGATAAAGCCCAGGACTTAGCAATGAAGCCAGTTGATCAGTTTGCCGCACCCATGCTCCGGAGAAGTAATAGTTCCAGTTGCCTGCATAGAGATAGTAATAGACAAAATAGCCAATCACTAAGCCAACATAGCCGTAGCGCAGAAATGAGGTTTCGGGTTTGTTGAGGCTGTTCCAATAGGTGCGCTCTGAATCAATATCGATACAGGGATTTTGACAGGCTACACAAGCACTCTGTTCTTTACCTTCTGGTAGTACGGTGCGACACATGGATTGGGTAATGGATTGCTCGCTCATGTGGGCTTTGCTACCCAATAGCCCCCCCGGTTCGCTGTAGATACTCTGCACTGGAGCCATGGGGCAAAAGTACTGACACCAGGACTTGCCACCATACCAATAGCCCACGGCTATCGCCGCAGCTACGGTGAATAATAGCCAGCCTGCTAAGACCAGACGATCTGCATTAAAAAATAAAATTCGCCCACATAATCCGATAAATAACCAGCCAAACTGCACATAGGGATAGTTGCGGCCTAACCATGAATTCGAGTTAACTTTAGCTAATTCATAGCGCACTTTGCCCGTCTTTTTATTTTCTCGCTTAAATTGTCGCTGCCATCCTAGTGCCCTAGGAATTTGGGATAGAAATGAGAGGGGGCAAATACGCCGCCATAGCTCATGGCCAAACACCAGCAAGATAAAGATGGCCGATGGCACAATCGCTCCCCAGAAGAGGGTTGTTCCTAGGGGATAGGGTTGCTCTGATAAGCATTCCCCCTGCACTTGCACACAGGTCTCCGACAGTCGCAAGGGGCTCCAGGGGTGATCGGGGACGGTCAGGGCCGATGTCCAAGGATCATAAAATAGGGAAGCAATGATGAGGAGCCACCCTACGGTCAGCACCCAGCGGATCCAATGCATGTGCCGCTCTGGCCATTGTGCAAACATAGATAACCCCTTTTGCGTTGCTGCATCTGATCAATTGTGCATTGAAGACCCTGTGGTTCTGCCATTGACTTTTCCCTAGGCTAGCCATTAGCTGCCTCAACGTGGCCTCACATCTCGAATGGGGAAGTTATTCCATCAACTGCGGGGGCGTTGTGATCTCCTGAGCCCAGTGGCCATCAGGATATTGCCGTTGCGCCCGTGGTTGTTCGGTGCGGTATGGTATAACAGCAGCAATGGCGATGGAGCTCGCCAAAACCGCCCCGCGTTTGCGACTATCATTGCAGCGCTCTAGGCTGATGGCTCCTACTCTTCCGGCTTGGGGCGGAAAGGTGGGGCTATGGGTGTTTTTCCACTACTTTTACCGCAAGCCGCGTTGTCAACCGATTCATTACTGCGTGGCGCGATGTTAGAAAGCATGCTTTGGATTTTGCTGATGGGCTTTTTCGGCGGGCAGATCGCTCGACGGCTGAAGGCTCCGGCTTTGGTGGGTATGGTGCTGGTGGGCATTGTGCTTGGCCCCCAGGTGGGCAATGTCATCAGCCCTGGGGTGTTAGACGCAGCGGATAGCCTACGCACCATGGCCGTCATGGTGATTTTGATGAAGGCGGGTCTGGGGCTAGATCGCGAAAAGCTGGCCCAACAGGGGTCGGTGGCGTTGCGGCTGGGGTTTTTGCCTGCGGCCTGCGAGGCCCTGGCCATTGCCTTGACTGCCATGGTGCTGTTTCAGTTTGACTTTGTGACTGGGCTGCTGCTGGGCTGTGTGCTGGGGGCCGAATCTCCGGCGGTGATTGTACCTGCTATGCTGCGACTCAAAAGCCTGGGTTGGGGGGTGAACAAGGGCATTCCCGATGCCATTTTAACGGGCAGTGCCCTGTCGGATGTACTGCTGCTGCTAGGGTTTAGCCTGCTGCTAGCGTTTTTAGGCCAGGGCGCAGCAACGGGGTTGACCCTGGGCGGCATTACCCTCAGCCCGGTGCAGCTCTTACCGCTTCAAATGATGGCCCAGATCGGCTTTGGGGTGCTGCTAGGGTGGTTGACGGCGCGGCTGCTGGTGGTGCTCCTGGTGCGGCAGAACTGGACGCAAAACGCGGTGCAAGATGCCCTGGTGGCGGCGGGTTTTGCCCTGTTGCTGGTGGTGGTCGCTGAGGACTTGCCGATCTTTTCTGGCTATTTGGCGGTGATGGTGACGGGCTTTTTTCTGATTGAGCAGGATGCTCCCTTGGCGCGACGGCTGCGGGGTGGCTTTGACAGCCTGTGGGCGGTGGCCCAAATCATTCTGTTTGTGCTGCTGGGGGCCAGTATTGACCTAAGCGTGCTGGGGGATATGCTGTGGGTGGGGCTGGTGGTGCTGGCGGTGGGCACTCTGGTGGGGCGTTCCCTGGGCTGGTATCTGTCTACGGTGGGCAGCAACTGGACATGGAAAGAGCGGCTGTTTTTGCTGCCCGGTAATTCGGCCAAGGCCACAGTCCAGGCGGCCATCGGAGCCATTCCCTTGGCCCAAGGTATTGAGGGCGGCGAAATTATTTTGGCCCTATCGGCGCTGTCGATTTTGGTGACGGCCCCCCTTGGAGCCTGGGCCATTCCCACCTTTGCGCCCAGCCTGCTGGATCGGGGTGAGGTCGACCCCACCAAAGTTACGGTGGCTCAACAGGTGGTGCTGCTGGCCGCCGTGGATACCTCACCGTTGGCGCAGAAGGTGCTCACCAAAGCCGCCGAACTGGCCCGCCGCAGCGATGGCGAAATTCTGGTGCTGCACGTCGATCAAGGGGATGATCCCAGGGCCGTAGAACACCTGCAAGTGCTGGCAAGACAACGACTGGCCGATATTCGTTACCGCTTTTTAACCGTCCCTGGCCCGGTGCCCGCCGCCATTGTAGACACCGCCCAGACCTATGGCATCGCCGAGATTGTCATGGGTAAGCGCGGCCATCGTCCCCTAGGGGAGGTGCTGGTGGGCTCGGTTTCGCAGGCGGTGCTCGAAACCAGCCTGCTGCCCGTGGTGGTAGTAGAAGACGACCCAGGTGAGTAAGATAGGCCGTAGCGGTTTGGCCCCCTGGGTCGTTAAGCCGAAGGTAGGGGTGAAATAGGCCGATCCCTCGGCGGTGCGGGTACGCCCTAGGGCCGACTTCCCGGCAATCGCCGATCCAGCCCGTAGAGCCACACCAAACCCGCCACACCAAGGACAATGCCGCCCAGACTGACGACCTGGGCCATCTTTAACGGCCCAACCATGAGGCTATCGAGGCGCAGGCCCTCAATCCACAGGCGACCTAGGCTATAGGCCGCAAAGTAGACCAGAAAAATAGTGCCCACCTTCAGCCGTCCGGGATGGCGCAGCCCCGCCACAAACAATCCCAGCACCAGGGCAAACACCCCCAGGTTCCACAGCGATTCGTAGAGAAAGGTGGGGTGGTAGTAGGCCACATCCACCAGACCGGGAGGACGCTGGGCCAGAGGAATGTAGAGTTTCCAGGGCAGATCCGTAGGACGACCAAAGGCTTCGGAGTTGAAGAAGTTGCCCCAGCGGCCAATGGCTTGCCCCAGGGCCAAGGCCGGAGCCACAATATCGGCCAGTTGCCAGAAGGCTAGCTTGTGGCGGCGGGCAAACAGAACGGCCGCCAGCGCACCGCCCAACATCGCCCCGTGGATGGCAATGCCCCCCTGCCAAATGGCCAAGGCACTGAGGGGACGGTCGGCATAGCGCTCCCACTCGAAGGCGACGTAGTAAAGCCGTGCGCCAGGTAGCGCCCCCAGCACCAGCCAGATCGCCAGTTCGTCAATTTTTTCGGGGTCTACCCCCCGCCCTTGGGCCAAGCGCTGGGCCAAGGCAATGCCAATCACCAGGGCGGTGGTAATCAGCAGGCCATACCAGCGAAAGGAGATAGGCCCGATCTCAAAGGCCACAGGCCCCGGAGACGCAAGTTGCCCCATCCATCCCATCCATGCCGACATTGCCCCTAGCGCAATGCCCATTGCTGTGCCTATTAGTGGCATCATCACCAGATATTAATGTTAGAACAAAGGCTATTGGCCCTTAACATCCTAGGCTACGGAGGGCGAATAGCTGGGGGCCTCCGCAAAGCTGCGGATCAGCTTAGCGCGAAGATAAACGGTTTGGCCCTGCTGAATCTCAAGTTCTTTGTACTGCTCGCGGTTGATGTGGGCGGTAATTTCTTGGCCGTTGTCGAGGGTGAGTTCTAGGCGAATCGTCCAACCCAGGTGAATGATGGCATTGATTTTGGCGGGCAGGGTACCCTCCGCTGGAGCCTCAAAAATATCGATATCGTGGGGCCTTAGGAAGACCTGACTGGCGTGGTGGGGCACATCGCGGTGGTGCGCTTTCCAGGTGTCGTCGGGGGAGAGGACGTTGACGGCCCCGATAAAGCTCATCACAAAAGGCGTAGCGGGGTTTTCGTAGATGTCTTCCGGGGTGCCCACCTGCTCAATTCTGCCGTTGCTCATCACGACAATTTCGTCGGCAATTTCCATCGCCTCTTCCTGGTCGTGGGTGACAAACACCGTGGTGACGTGCACCTCATCATGGAGGCGGCGCAACCAATCGCGCAAATCCTTCCGCACCTTGGCATCCAAGGCTCCAAAGGGTTCGTCCAGCAACAAGACCTGGGGTTCAATGGCGAGGGATCGGGCCAAGGCCACCCGCTGGCGCTGCCCCCCGGAGAGTTGGGCGGGATAGCGGTCGCCCAGATGGCTGAGTTGCACCAGATCCAGCAGCGTATCGACGCGGTTTTTGATGCGATCCTTGGGCCACTTTTGTAATTCGAGGGCAAAGGCAATGTTTTTGCGCACCGTCAGATGCTTGAACAGGGCGTAGTGCTGGAAGACGAAGCCAATCTGCCGCTCCTGCACCGACTGATGGGTGGCATCTTGGGCGGAGATGTAGATGCGTCCCGTATCGGGGGTTTCTAGGCCCGCAATCACCCGCAATAGGGTGGACTTACCCGACCCCGAAGGCCCCAGCAGCGCCACTAGCGAACCGCTCTTAATGTCTAGATTGATCGGCTCTAGGGCCTGAAATTCGCCAAAGCGCTTCGTTACGTTGTCAACTCGAATGCCCACAGTTGTTCCCCCAATTTGATCGGCGTAGCCAAATCCATGCGTGCAATCAACCTACATTAGACGCATGTCAGGCACAAGCTTCTTTGATATTGCCTTGAAATCGAACTTCAAAAATTTTCAAGCAAACTCTATTTCAATCAGAATTCTGCCTGAGATCCTATGATACGATTTGAGAGCAATCATCGACAACCCTACCGGAATACCGTAGATTAAACACAATGCCCCCATGACCCCACCTCCTAACCCCCAGGGTCAGAGGCGTCAGGGTCAGCCGCCCGCCCCCACGACCTTGCCTTGGCCAGCTTCCCTGTAGCCGAGGCCACCCACACCCGCCTCCATGGGAACGGCCCCTCCCAGCGGTCTCCTCGAGGGCTCATTGCCCCTACCGAGTTGAGATTTTCTAGGCCATCGAAATTGAAAATGACTGAAAAATATTTCAGTTGATTTTACGTTTCATATACAATGTTGAAGCTGTCACATTCTGAAGCTTCCTCTCTAGCGTTGAAGCCCAGGAATGCAAAGACTGAGTGATGCGGCGATCCTTCCCTCTGAAGCGCGTACGAACAACTCTCAATCCGCGTCCTGCCCCTGATGGGGGGTAATCGCGGCCACCTTCTTGTTATTTCTCCCTCCCAAAAATCATGATTAACCGATTGTTCTACCTGCAAAAACGGCGCGCTTTTTTAGGCTGGACTGGACTAGGTTTGGCGAGTGCCCTGTTGGTGAGCTGCGCAACCCCTAGCTCTGATCAGGCGGCTCAATCCAGCGGTGGCGATGGAACAGGCGACCTCCCCCCCGTGGAGATCACCCTGTCTTCCTACGCCGTGGCAAAGTCTGTCTTTGACCAGATCATCCCTGCCTTTCAGGAGCACTGGAAGGAGCAAACAGGACAAACGGTTACGTTCAAGGAATCCTATGGGCCGTCGGGGCAGCAGTCGCGGGCCATCATTGAAGGGTTTGAGGCGGATGTGCTGGCCCAAAACCTAGAGACCAACATTACCGTTCTGGTTGATGCGGGCCTGGTGTCAGAGGATTGGGCTACGCGCCTGCCCAACAATGCCGCGCCTGCCTCCACCGTCATGGCCCTGGTGGTGCGCCCCGATAATCCCAAAAACATTCAGAACTGGAGCGACCTCAGCCGCGATGGAATTGAGATCGTAGCCATCAACCCCAAAACCTCAGGCAATGCCCGCTGGGGCGTCTTGGGAGGCTTTGGTTCTGTCCTCAAGGACGAGGGTGAGGGAGCCGCCCAGACTTACCTAGATAGTCTGGTGCAAAATATTCGGGTGCTAGAAAGCGGCGGTCGGGAGGCCACCGATGCCTTTGTGAATCAGGGCATTGGCGATGTGATGGTGAACTTTGAAAACGAGATTCTGTTTACCAACCAAGCTCAGGGAAGCGATACGCCCTACGTGGTGCCCCCTACGAACGTGGCGGTCGATTTTCCGGTCACGGTGGTGGATGCGGTGGTGGATGCGCGGGGCACTCGCGACGTGGCCGAAGCCTTTGTTGAGTTCCTATTTACGCCCCTGGCCCAGGAAATCTACGCCAAGGCAGGCTATCGCCCCATCGACCCCGATGTTTTGGCCGCCCATGCCGACCAATATCAGTCCGTAGAGACCATTTACACCCCCGCCGACTTTGGCGGTTGGCAGGAAATCAATCGCCTGCTGTTTGCTGATGGTGGCCTGTTTGACCAAGCTCAAGCTAAGGTTCGGCGGTAATGGCATCCCTTTCTGCTGGGAAGCGCAACCCAGGAACCTTGGTGCCGATAGGGCTGGCGGTGGCCTACGGTAGCGCCCTCGTACTGTTGCCCATTGCCGCCCTGCTGTTCCGCATTACCACCATTGCCCCCGCCGACTTCTGGCGCATGGTAACGACCCCCGCCGCCGTGGCGGCCTACCAGCTCACCTTTTTTAGTGCGGGCATTGCCGCGACGATCAACACCGTGGCGGGCTTGGTGCTGGCCTGGATTTTGGTGCGCTACGAGTTTCCGGGGCGGGCGATCACCAATGCCATTGTCGATTTACCCTTTGCCATGCCCAATGCGGTGGCCGGGGTCACGCTGGCCTTTTTGTATGCCCCCGGTGGCCCCATTGGTCGATTCTTCGACCCCGGCACCCCTTTGGCGGAGGTCTTTGGTTGGTTTGGCATCACCCCAGTGCAGTTGGTGTACTCCCAAATGGGGGTGATTTTGGCCATGGTCTTTGTCACCCTGCCCTTTGTGGTGCGGGCGATTCAGCCCGTGCTCATGGCCCTAGAGCCGGAGGTCGAGGAGGCGGCAACCAGTTTAGGCGCAACGCCCCGGCAAACCTTCTGGCGGGTGATTTTGCCCCTGCTGATTCCCTCCCTGCTCACCGGGTTTGTGCTGGCCTTTTCGCGATCCATCGGTGAGTATGGCGCAGTGGTGCTGCTGTCGGGCAACATTCCCTTCTCGACCCTTACTGCCCCGGTTTATATCTACCAGCGGCTAGAGGAGTACGACTATGGCGGAGCTGCCGCCGTATCCTTTGTGCTGATGCTGCTGTCGCTGATTATTTTGCTGCTGATTAATCTATTGCAAGGGTGGAGCCAGCGCTATGACGATTGATCAGGAGAGGCCAGAGGCGAATCAGGGCCGTGATTCGTCCTCACTGCCGCCCCTAGGCTCAGAGGTTGCTGCCGCTGTCTCAACCCCACTGCGCCCACCTTCGCCCTACGGCAAATGGGCCTTAATTAGCCTAGGATTTATCTTCCTGGCGCTGCTGGTGGTTTTTCCGCTGATCAACATTTTGGTGCAGGCCTTTGCAGCGGGGTGGGGAGCCTTTATGGCCGGAATTACCACCCCGGAGGCCCGCCACGCCATTTGGATGACGGTGCTGATCACCCTCTGGGTGGTGCCCCTAAATACGGTGTTTGGGGTGCTCACGGCGTGGCTGTTGGCCCGCTATCGGTTCCCAGGGCGGTTGCTAATTTTAGGCTTGTTAGATCTACCCATTGCTATTTCCCCCGTGGTGGTGGGGATGCTGGTGATGCTGACCTATAGCCCCACCATTGGCTTGGTTGGCCCGTTCTTCCGCAGCCAGGGCATCCAGATCGTGTTCGCTTGGCCCAGCATGGTGCTTGTGACGTTATTTATCACCTTTCCCTTTGTGGTGCGCGAGGTGCTGCCTGCCCTCCAAGAACATGGCCACAGCGCCGAAGAGGCCGCCTATACCCTAGGGGCCAGTCCTTGGCAGGCATTTTGGCGGGTAACGCTGCCCAATATTCGCTGGGCCATCATGTACGGAATCATTCTGTGTACCGCTCGGGCGATTGGGGAGTTCGGGGCTATTTCTGTTGTATCGGGCAAAGTAATTCGCCAGACCAATACCCTCACGCTCCATGTGCAGCGGGTCTATGGCGAGTTTGACACCGTGGCCGCCTTTGGGGCTTCGCTGTTGTTATCCATGATTGCCGTGGTGACTTTGGTCGTACAGCTAGGGCTGAAGGAAAAGCGGGAGTAACCCCCTGGGGCTGCTAGGGCTGTAGAGGATCCGTTGGGCCCTGACGGTAGACTACCGCCCTATCCTGGCCTGGGGCCAGATTCGCCCTATGGGGCAGCGGGGACGGCCAAGGTACCCAGATCCACTAAGCCCGATTGGTCAGCCAGAATTTCAAACTCGATGGGGGCACGGTCGCGCAGGCGAATTTCGTAGCGGCCAGGGCTGAGACCCATCAGCGCAAACCGCCCTAATCGATTGGTAAAAAATCCTTGGGCAGGCCAGTTTGGGTCTGAGAGGGAGATCACCTCGCCGCCTTGAAGCCCTAGGGGTTCGCCGTTGCCATCCACTAAAACGCCGCGCCCAAAGACGGCGGCCTCGGTGCCTGCCAAAATCAGCGTGCCGCTGCGGTAGCTGGGCCACACCACCCATTCGCTGGGGCCAAGGTCGTAGCCGAGGGGCGCTTCTAGGGCCTCCAGCCGCAGACGAGACACATAGTAGGGCTGGAGGTCGGGAATTACCGCTGGGCCAAAGGCATTCACCACGGCCCCATAGCCATTGCTGGAGGGATTAACGCCAATACGCTGCCCCCGCCACCGTTCGCGCGGCACCACCAGGACAAAGCTATTCGTCACCGGGCGTGACCAGCCAAAGCGGCCATCGGCAAACACCAGGGCGGTGCCAAAGGTGATCCGGGTGGCGTGGGTGGTGGCGGATGAAATCGTGGCCGCTGAGGGATTAAAGGTACTATCCCAGGCTTGGCCAAGCTTGATATCAAAGCGGTAGTCGGTGTAGCTCATTTCCCCTAGCACACCGTATTGATCGCCGTTTTGGTTAAGGTTAAGCGCCCAGCCCGTGGCCATCAGGGGCTGATCGGGGCTGCGCCGCCACTGTAGTTGATTCGTGGCGCGGCTGGTGTTGTTGAGGCTAGTATTGACCGCTAGGGATTGCCGCTGGGCTGGCAACAGCCAAGACAAACCCGCAAAGACCCGTATTTCATCCTGGTTTTGGGGAGTGCGGCGATAGTTGGCGTTGACACTACCACTGAGGCCATTGCTAAAGCTTTGGGATAGCCCCAGGTTGAGACTGTAGGTATTGGGCACCGTGCGGCCCAAGCTGTAGCTGCCGCCCAGGTTGAGGCTGGCGCTGTCAAAGAGGCGTTGGCTGTAGGCGGCGGAGATCTGCAACCAATCTTGGCTAGGGTTGGGGCTGGTGAGGGTCGTGAAGCGATCATCGCGATATTCCGCCGTCATCCGCAGCGAGCGCTGGGCCACATCCTGGGCCTTGATCGGTCGCTCATACTGTACCCGCGCCGCCATGCCCAGCCCCACCTCTCCCCGATGGCTAAGGGCCACATCCCAACCCAAATTACCCAGCGATGAAGCCCAAATACCGTCGGCCTCCACCATTTGAAAGGAGGGCGTGGCCTGGAGGTAGCCGCCGAGGGTGAGGGTGCTGGTGGCTCCCCAGCGGTGGGCCAAGGCCAGTTGAGGTTGGCTCCAGTCGTATTGGCGCTGCCCTAGAAATGACCCCGATGGAAAGCCCAGGTTGTAGGAAAACTGCTGTAGCCCCGGAGCCAGTAGGTTTCCGGCCAGGGCGGTGCGGAAGTCGAGCCGCTGCACCTGGCCGAGGTCGTTGGTGATGATCAGTTGAATATCGTTAGACCCCGTTGCCAAGGACAGACTGCGGATATCCTGGGGGCCAGCCTCTAGCCGAAGCTGCTGCACCCGCACACCGTTGATATAAATTTCCACCTGGGAGGGACGCTCTAGGAAAAAGGTAAATTCTCCGGTGGGCCGGGTGATGCGGTAGGGCTGCAAGCTAAAGTTGCGCGACACCGAAATGCCGCCCAAGGGCACCAGCGATTGAAACGCTCCACTCACCGGAATGGTGATGTCGCCTGCAATGTAGCGCAGGGCGTTGGCGGTATCGTCCCGCACCAGCCGCACATCCCCCCGCTGAAAACCAGGACTGCCGCCCTCTAGCACATCGGCCCGTCCCTCCAGCACCCAGCCCGATACATTCAGCGCCCCATCGAAGGCTAGCCGCAGGGGTTGCCGTCCCGTGGGGCCTTGCCCCGCCCAAACAATATCGTTGCCGCCCAACACATTCACATAGCCACTCACTCGGCTAATGGGCAGGGCATTGGCCGCCTCCGGGGGCACCCCTAGGGCGTCCACCACATTGGTGCGCCGCAGGGCGGGGGGCACCGTCAGATACAGCGCCAGTTGGCCCTGGTCAAAAATTGTAGGAATCCCCCCCTGCTGAAGCAATTCAAGGCTCAAAAACCCTGCCCCATCCACCAGGGCCTCTAGCTGGGCTTGAATGTCTGGCTGCAACAGGTCGCGGGTTTGATCCAACACCGGAGCTGCCTGCACCAGGCTGGCCCGTCCGCCAGTAATGACCACCAGGGCCTGCCCCCGCCGCTGATCGTTAATAAAAAAGGGCACGGGGATGGTTTGATCCTGGGGGCGCGGTCGGCCAAAGATTTGCTCGAATAACTCGTCCTCCGACCCCGGATTTTCGTGGTGAGGGGTGGCTGGATTTTCTAAATCCTGGGTTTCGGTGGGCAGGGGTTCAGGAGCTTGAGGATCGGGGAGGGGGTGTGGTGCGGGTGTTGAGGGGGATATTAGGTGAGGGCCAGGGGTCGCGGCGGCTGGCCCTGGATAACCCAGCGCTAATAGCATGACCATTGCAACCCATCGGTAAGCCATCACCTCAACCAAGCCTGAAAATCATGCCCCAGGCAGAAAAACTAAGCCAATTATGGCAAGAGGCTCCAATATCTGGGGCCAACACCCGATCAAATGCCTTGGGCCAACCTAACGGAGTTCAAAGCTGGCGGTGACGGGGCCGATGGGCAAGCCTTCGGGCCAGGGCATCACAAACTGGCGCTGGTGTTGGGCCAACACGTTCTCGCCGTTGATTCCGGTCAGTTGGTCGGGCGAGAGGGTAAGGCTGGCTCCCGGTTGGCTAACGGGAGCAAGGGTAAGGGTTAGCCCCGACAGCAGTTGGTGGGCGGTGCCTTGGTTGTTAAATTCCAGCAGCAGCTTATCTTCGCCATCAATGCGTTGGTGGCTGGCTTGGCTAATTACCACGTTGGGTCTGGCTCCTGGGGGAGTGACATACAGCGCCGCCACATAGCGATAGAGGGCATTGATACGAACGGTCACTCCGGTGGGGGTTTCCTCTGGCCCGCCGAGGTCGATGGGCAGTTGCTCAGTAATCAGCCGAAAGGCTTGTTCCACCTCCACGTTGGGATCACCCAACCAGGTGACTCGCACGGTTTGCACCTGTCCGGGTTGCAACAAAATCTGCGGCGGATACACCACAAAATCGTCCTCAGCGTCGTTCTGGGTTTCGTTACCCTGAAGATCCATTTGGCGATCCGTCACCCGCACCTCAATGGCTACGGGTTCATCCCCCATACTGCGAACTTGAAACGACCCTGCCGACCGCCCCCCCACGGGCTCTAACACTAGACGGGAGGGCGTTAGCTGGTAGCTGGCATCCGCCCAGGCCGGAGCTGCCATCAACACCCCAGCCCCCACCAATGCCGAGGCAATACCACCCAAACAGGATAGGCCAACATAGGGTAGAGATTTCATCGCAGCCTCCCGGCATTTACCAAAACAATCCAATCAGAAAACGGTTTAGATCGGTTACGCTCGGCGTCCTCAGAGTCCTCCCCCCAGCCCCTCTCCCACCGGGGAAGGAATTTAGAGTGAGAACCGACAGGGATACCTCACTGCTCTACCAAAGTAAAGGTCAAGGTATCGGTATAGGATCCGGACGGTTTGCCCTGCGCCTCTCCCGACATAATGGTGGCCCGCACTGGAAAGGTGCAACCCGTCGGCGCGGCACAGGTGAGGCTCGTGGTGGTCATCACCGTGACCGCATTGCCCCCGACCAAACTACCCACTTGGATGCCATCCACCGTTAGGCTATAGGGCACCGTGGCTGGGTGAGACTCATGCTTGAGCACCCCGCCCCGCAACGACCGCACCCGCAACACCCAGCCCGTTGCACTATCCGACTGCACCCGAACCACGCCAAAATCTTGATTGGGGTTGCCACTGGTGGGGTTTATCGTAAACGAAGACGGCGAGGTATAGTCCACCGTGGGTTCTAGCGCCACCGCAACGGCTGGAGCAGGGACACCCAACCCCAGTAACCCTAGAGCCAATAACCCTTTAGAAATCTGCCACCGATAGCCCAAAAATAACCCACAACCCACCATCTCCCACCTCCTTCTCAGTGCCATGATGCGGAGATAACCTATCCCCGCACCATGCATTAGATTAGCTAGGACGAACCCTGGTCATACACACCAAGTCTCCAACGATTACTTAGAGGTCAGGGTAAAGGTGAGGGTGTCGGTGTACTCGCCTGCCGCAACATCTGCCGGAACAGCGAGCAAGGCCGAAACGTTAATTGCCTCTGTACCACCAGCAACTCTTGCACTAAAGACACCAGTGGCTAGAAGCCCTCCGGTAATAGGGTTGACAGAAGTCTCAGTAATATCATCTGTATTTGCCAGAGTAATGGCTGAGTAGGATAGCGTGTGGCTGCCAAATTTCAACAAACCTTCATTTGTTGATGCAACATTCAGATCCCATCCGTCAGGGTTGTTGTTGCGAATCGTCACTGTTCCTAGTGGAAAGGCAACATCAGTTAATGCAGTGACAGGCTTAACGACCGTTGTTGCTGCTGGCCCGAAAGTAACTCGGTTGATTAGTTCTACAGTAGCAGACACCTCTGAATCCCCACTATTAGTAGCAGGGTCTGGATCATCAGCGGCCATGGCAGCGGGGCCAACCATTAGAGAAGCGCCAACTAACAGAGTGGAAGCGATTAGGGTATTGCGGAAAGATGTAGACAGCATGGTGCGTCTCCTAAAAAGGTTGTAGTGAACTAGGGACGAAAATATCAGAAAATTTAGCGCTATATCTCAAGGATTGAGGTGTAGCTAGAGGGTATCGCTTTAGCTTCTTTGGGCGATGTGGTGAAGGCCATGGAAGCTAGTTTTTGAGAGAACTTAATAGATAAGATACGCTCCATTTTTAAGCTCAAGTCCTTCACTGAATCAACTGCGATGCCTTTTTTTCTGATACTTATACTGTAGGAAATTGACTTGAGAGGAGCCATGCGACGATCACTTATTTTGAACGCATTAATTATTGCGAATTGTTAAAAACTCCATTTTTTTGCAGTAATTACACATATAAGGATGATTTTAACCAAAGTTAGCAACTATTTTTTATGCGATCATGACATCGCTGTGGTATGGATAATTTTTTCACAATAAAAATTGTGCCCCATCTCTTAGGCAGTAGCGTAACCTCCCCATAGACAAGGGATATGGTAGGTTACGCGGCATCCCATCAACGGCGGGGCTACCACCTACCGTCTATCTAGACCACCAACGCTCCGTTTTTTACGCCCTAAAATGGAAATACCCTTGGTGCAATCAACACTGTCATCCCCCAAAACAGCACGTTGAAGGGAATGCCTACCCGCATGAAGTCGGTGAATTTGTAGCCGCCGGGGCCGTAGACCATCAGGTTGGTTTGATAGCCAATGGGGGTGCTAAAGCTGGCCGATGCCGCGATCATGATAGCCACCGCAAAGGGCAAAAAGCTGACCCCTAGGGTCTGCGAGAGCGACAGGGCAATGGGAAATACCAC
>NZ_CP046157.1 GCF_016403105.1 Leptolyngbya sp. BL0902 | reverse complement strand
AGCCAAATCAGCGGATTAGAAAACCAGCCCAGCCGCCAAGTCGGGATTTTTTCTGAGCGACAGGCAAAGACGTTGCCCGTTTGCCCCGCCACAATGGCCGCTAGGGTCAGCGTGAGGGACTGGAGGTAGATGGCCACCACCGGGGCGGTGGCGCTGTGGGCCTGGAGATCGGGGGTGACGGCTTGGATTTGGCTGAGGCCATACCCGTGGCTGCTCCACACCCAGAAAAATGCGGCCATGCCTAGGATGCCTTCGATTAGCCCCAGCCAGCCGTAGGCCCGTAGCAGCAGGTTGCGATCCATCAACGGTTGATCCTTGCGCCGGGGTGGTTGCGCCATGGTGCCGGGTTCGGCGACTTCGGCCCCTAGGGCGAGGGCAGGCACCATATCGGTACCCAGGTCGATGGCTAAAATCTGCATGATCACCAGGGCGGGCGGAATTTTGAGGGCCACCATGGCCAGAAACGGCAGGAGTTCTGGCACGTTGGACGACAAAATGTAGGTGATGAATTTGCGGATGTTTTGGTAAACGGATCGGCCCTCTTCCACGGCCCCGACGATGGTGGCAAAGTTGTCGTCGGTGAGAACGATATCGGCGGCTTCGCGGGCCACATCCGTGCCGTTCATTCCCATGGCAATGCCGATATGGGCCGACCGCAGGGCGGGGGCATCGTTGACGCCATCCCCCGTCACTGCTACGACGGCCCCGGTCGCTTTGTAGGCTTCGACTAGGCGCAGCTTGTGTTCGGGGGCCATGCGGGCAAACACCAGGCGCGAACGATACTTCACCATCTGCTGAAGTTGGGCATCGGAAAGGTGGCCCAGGGTGTCTCCGGTGATTACCCGCACGGGTTCGTGGGTGGCGGGGTCATTTTCTACTAGGCCAATCTGCTGGGCAATGGCCTCGGCTGTCAGCCCATAGTCGCCCGTGACCATGGTGACGCGGATGCCTGCCTGGTGGCATTGGGCAATGGCCTGGGGCACCTCTGGGCGGGGTGGGTCGAACATGGCGATGAGGCCCACGAAGATCAGCCCCTGCTCTAGATCCTGAGACTTCATATCCTTAAGGTCGGCACTGCCGGGACGGACGGCCAGCCCCAATACCCGAAACCCCTGACGGGCAAAGTAGTCGTTGGCGGCCACCACCTGCTCCCAATCGGCGTGGGTGAGGGGAGTAACGATGCCATTGCGCAACATACTCTGGCAGTGGCGCACTACCTCCAGGGGGGCACCCTTGGTAAAGGCCAATAGGTCGGCCTGGGAGGGCAAGGCATTGGGTAAGGCGTTGTGCAAATCGGAGGGCCACAAATCATCGTGTCCCGTTAGCACCACCGTCATCATTCGTCGCCGCGAATCGAAGGGAATTTCCCGCTGGCGGGGGTAGCGTTGCTGCAACCGTTCCACATTCAGCCCCGCCTTAGCCGCCGCCACAATCAGTGCCGCCTCGGTGGGGTCGCCGATTTCCTGCCAACGGCTGGGGGCCGTGAGGTGGGTTAACCGCGCATTGGAACAGAGGGCGGCTCCGGTCAATAGCAGGTTGACTTTCCAGGTGAGGGGAGAATCCTTGGGCAAATGCACCTGGCCCACGGTGGGATCGTAGCCCGCCCCGGTGATACGAATTTGGCCGGGGAGAAGTTCCCCATCCTCGTCTTTGCGTTGACTGTTGGGAGTCGTAGCGGTCTGGGACGAGTGGGACAGGGCCACGGTCTGAGCCTGATTCGGTGATGCCTGATTCGGTGATGACTCATGCAGCGGGGACTGGTTGGACGAAGAATCCTCCGGCAGCGGCGGCAACCACAGATGGCGCACGGTCATTTCGTTTTTGGTCAGGGTTCCGGTTTTGTCGGTGCAGATTACATTCACCGCACTCAGGGTTTCCACCGCCGACAGCCGCCGCACCAGGGCATTGCGTCGCACCATGCGCTGCACACTCATGGCCAAGGCCAGGGTGACGGTGGGCAGCAACCCTTCCGGCACCAGCGCCACAATGATGCCAATGGCAAAAATGAAGCTCTCCTTCAGCTCCATGCCCACCAGCAGGGAGGTGAGGGCAAAGATCAGCACCCCCATCGTCAGGGCAATGGCCGTAATCACCCGCACAATGTGGTTCACCTGTACCTCCAGGGTGCTCGGTTCGCGCACCACTTCGGTGGTAATGCGGGCCACTTGGCCAAACTCGGTGTGGGTGCCCGTGGCGTAGACCACCGCCATCCCCCGCCCTGAGGACACCGTCGCCCCCGCCAGCACCAAATTACTGATTTCTGCGGGATTGGCCTTTTCCACCTGGGGCTGTTCGCCCGGTCGCTCTAGGGGTTGGCCACCGCGCACGGGCAGGGCCACCCGCTGCCGCACGGGGTAAGCATTGCGGGCCACGGGCAAGGATTCCCCAGTCAGCACCGAGATATCCAGATACAGACTTTCCGCCGCCACCAAACGGGCATCGGCGGGAATGCGATCCCCTTCCTCCAGTTGCACCACATCCCCCCGCACCAGTTCTCGCGCCGGAATTTGCACCAGTTCCCCACCCCGATAGACCCGCACCAGGTTGGGCAACACATTTTTGAGGGCCGACAATGCCCGCTCTGCCCGAAACTCTTGCCAAAAGCTGAACACCGCATTGATTAAAATCACCGCCCAAATCGCCCAGCCCAACGCCGCCGTATGGGAGATGAAGGCCAGAATGCCTGCCACCCACAGCAGCAGCGCCATAAAGTGGGTGAGCTGATCGGTAAACCGCAGCCAGAGCGGACGATGGGCGGGTTCTGGCAGTTCGTTGGGGCCAAAGCGAGTCAACCGCTGCTGGGCCTCTGCGTCATCTAGCCCTTGGGGGGTGGATTCTAGATAGTCGTAAACCGCTTCTGCTGGAAGCGTCCAGATGGGACGATGGGTAGGTGTCATGGCCAAGCCTTCGCACAGAATGAAGCGAAACCGTTGAGAGGGCGTTTGAAAAGCCGCATAGTCAGTAAAAAAGCTCACACGGTATAGGCTGTACATACAAACGTTCAACCCCGTGAGAGCCATGAGTAAAGCCTACACCAGCAACTTGACCCGCGACCAGTTTGAGTTGATTGCTCCCCTATTGCCCCCGGCTAAGCTCGGAGGTCGGCCCCGAACGGTGTGCTTATGGGCGGTGCTGAACGCCATCTTCTACCTTGTCAAGCAAGGGTGCAGTTGGCGAGATCTACCGAGCGACTTTCCGGCGTGGCAAACCGTCTACACGTACTATCGGAGGTGGGTGAACGACGGCACCTGGGATGTAATTCACGACCGATTACGGGCCTGGATACGGGTGTCGGAAGGACGACCGGAAAGCCCATCAGAGGTGATTTTGGACAGTCAAAGCGTCGCCACTGCGCCCATGGTGCATCGAGCCGTGGGCTTTGATGCGGCCAAAAAGACGAAGGGACGGAAGCGGCATTGCGTAGTCGATACCTTGGGCTTGGTGATGGCGGTGGTGATTACAGCAGCGAGTGTCGGCGAACGAGACGGTGGGAAACTAGCATTGCACAAACTTCATCAGATGGGAGCGGCCATGGCCCGCATTTATTTGGTGTGGGTGGATGGGGGCTACAGCGGGTTTAAGTTTCTCCAGTGGACGATGGACACCTTGGGCTGGATTGTCGAGGTCGTGTTACGGCCCAAGGAGGCTAAGGGGTTTGTTCTCGTCAAAAAACGTTGGATTGTGGAGCGCACCTTTGGCTGGTTGCGCTGGTCACGACGACTGGTGCAGGACTACGAGCAACTTCCCGAAAATGCCGAGGCCATGCTCAAAATCGCCATGATCCGGATCATGGTGCGGCGTCTAGCGTAATTCGCTACACCCTACCCCCTTTTCAAACGCCCTCTGAATTAGCTAGGCGGAGAATTGCATGGAGGAAAGAGCGGTCGCAGAGGGACTGCGATGGGGACACGGCAATAAGGATACTTATAATTGTTGCAAAAATAACTAAGTTGTGAACTGGTCTGCAACCTATCGTTGGTAGAACCAACAGGACAAATGACGGGGCAAACCAGAATCCGGGCATTACCCCTCAATGTGGTCATTGCCTACTGGCATTGGCAATCCCACCGGGGCAACTAACAAGCCCTGCAACTTTGCATCACCCTGGCTACTGAAACCCTAGAGATGCACTTTGATGCCGTCTTTGGGGTTGTCGAAGCAAGTCTGACCGTAATGCCTTCCTGGCCCAGAGGCTGTAATAGACCAAGTCGGCCCTATTCTGTTGGGGGAAGCCTCTGCCGAGCCTGACCTCTTGAGGATGGAGGTTTAGCAACTCCGACAGCAGGTTATCGACCTTGGAGGGTAACCGTGGCAACTATCCAGTGAGGCCCCATGACTAACCCACTAGCCATGACAGCCCTCTTGCGAGGCATCGCCGTCCGGTTCACAACCGAGCCTGGATGATCAATACTGGGTGGGATGTGATAATGGCGCTGGCCGTTGTCCTCTATCGTTCGCATAAGGACTTTTCACCCATTAGACAAAGATGCATCCCTTGGAGCGATCCGGTAAACTAGGCCAAATACAGGAGGTGATGATGATGATGTGAACCGATTGGAACGAACCCTTTAAAAAGCAAAAACGATAGCCGTTCCCGCCAAGAAATGTGCTATCGCCTTGCCCACCTATTGAGAACACGCCACAGGGACGTGCCGGAGTCGTTCGTAAAAAACAATTCCCCATCATCATAACTGACTCAGATCAGTAGCGCAATAGTGCGCCCGTTTTGTTGCGCCTATTTTTTGAAATCGGGGAATCCCAGACTTTTCAATGCGTTTGGCCATTCTTGGCTGTCTAGATCGCGGCACCCTGTCAGAAAAATCTATCTTTCGGACGAGAATCCCGTCAGGTCAAGCCAGTCATCCGCATGGTTCAGCCACACCCTTTGTCCACCCACGTCCGTTGCTGTGCAGCAGGCGTTCTACCCCTTGCACCTTACCTTTCTCACCCGATGTGACGAAAGCTCCGTTGAGGTCAGCCGCGTGGCCCTGGCAGGCACCGGAATAGGGAACGTCCTCCTGTGCTCGGGCGCGGTTTCTGCCCCTCAGAATTACCCATGCCTACGGTTTTAGATCGAGTTCGACCAGCCCATGTCTGGTGTTTGTCCTGTGATGTGCCCCACGTCCTGCACGTTGCCACGATTGCCCTGACGGCTTTCGTTTTGCCCCATTCAGATATGGAGGTGGTGCGATGAAAGCTATCCATCTCCACGAATGGCGACAATCCTGCGTCAAGCCCGAACTGATTACCGCCAACGTCAGCAGCCTTGCAGGTGAGGCCGTACTCGAATGCCTGGTGGGCGATAAGCTTGCAGGCTTTGGGGGCTGGTCTCAGCAGTACGTGACCGGAGCGGTGAGCCATGTTCTGCGTCGCTACGAGCAATCGGTGAATGGCGGATGGTGGGTCTCAGGACTTGACCCCCTCAACGACTGGGCACCGCTGGACTGGGGCCAGTTCAAGGCTGATACTCCCGACCTCGACCACAAAGGCAAGGCTAAGAAGTACAGTTCCCCGGAAGGTCAAAAGCCACGGGCGTTGTTTCTGAAGGTGTCCTGGCGCGTGGGCTTGAAGATTGCAACGCGCCATGGCTATGGTCAAGCCTACCGTCAACGGATGCGGACAGCCCTCGGAGACACCAGGAGCTTACTGAGTGCCGTCAAAGCCATGGACGAGGGCTTCTGGGCCTGGTGGTGCGCCATGCCAGAGGCTCCGATTCTAATTACCGAAGGGGCTAAAAAGGCAGGCTGCGCCCTCAGTGCGGGCTATGCGGCCATCGCTCTAGTGGGGGTGAATGCGGGCTATCGGGTCAAAGATGCCCTAGGCCATCCCTGTCCCCCGGAACTGGTCGAGGATGTGAAGGTCATCGCTACCCCAGGCCGCCCGGTTTACCTCGCCTTTGACCAAGACACCAAAGCGACGGCAAAGCGACGGGTGACGGGCGCACTCTTTCGATTTGGCGGGCTGTTGGCCGCCGCAGGCTATGTGGTACAGATGGTGGAATGGTCAGCCGCACAAGGCAAGGGGCTCGATGACCTGGTGGCCAACGTAGGCACAGCAGCGCTGCACCAGGCCATTGACCGAGCGCTGACTTTGGACGAATGGCGGCTGAAGGTGGCCCTTGATAGCGCCCTGGGCACCCTGCTTCCCTCCATGCAGGTCAACACCCGTGACCTCGATACCCTCGATGCCGCATCCCTTCCCCAAACAGGCATCATTGCCCTGCGTTCGGCGAAGGGCACGGGCAAAACCAACCTCATCGCCGATTTAGTAGCCGACGGAGACACCACCCTCGCCCTCGGACACCGCATCGTGCTGATGCGGAATCTCTGTCGTCGCCTAGGCGTCAACTACCGGGGTGACCTCGACCGACTTAAAGGCGAGTTCATTAACGGCGACGGCTACACCCTGCGCATTGGGGGATGCGTGGACGGTACGCTGCTGGCCATTGACCTGGAGAAGTTTCGCGGCTGTGACCTGATCCTCGATGAGTTTGTGCAGTTGATGCGGCACCTACTCACCAGTTCCACCTGCAATAAAGAGGGCGCACGACCCGTCCTACTGGCACGATTCACCCAACTGGTGCAGGCCGCTAAGCGCGTCATTGTGGCCGATGCGGATCTGGATAAACCCTGTCTCGACTACCTGGCCCACCTGCGAGGCGAGGGCACTCCTCTCTGGCTGCTGGTCAACGAAGCCAAGGTTGACCCCTGGCCCGTCACCTTCATCGAAGCCCCGGACGCCAGTGCCATCACCGCTCGACTGCTGGAAGCGGTTCAGGCCGGACAACGGGTCTTCATCGCCACGGATTCTAAGGCCGGAAGCAAGCGCCTCGACCGTTTAATCACCGACCTCGAAGCGGCTCGGTTGACGGTGCTACTGCTCAACAGCGACACCAGCAGCGGTGAGCTTGAAAAAGCCGTCATTATGGATCCCAACACCACCATCACCGACTATCCCGTGGTCATTGCTACGCCCAGTATGGGCACGGGCGTGTCGATTGAGGTGGAGCATTTCGACCAGGTCTACGGCCTGTTTTGGGGAGCCAGCAGCACCGATGCCGATATGAGCCAAGCCCTAGCCAGGGTGCGACAGCCCGTCCCACGTGTGGTGTGGTGTGCCAAGGGTGGTCGTAACTTTTCTAAGGTCGGTCGTGAAACCAATCCGCTACGCTTGAAAAAGCTCCTCCAGGACAAGGCTACCGCCACCGCCCAGATGACCGCCGCCAGCCTCGGAGCCCTCACCAGTCACCTCACCGACTACGACTGGCTCAATCCCCACGTCCACCTCTGGGCCACCCTCGAAGCCCAGCGCAACCGCTCCATGCTATCGCTGCGTTCTGCCCTCAAGGTACGGCTGATCCACGAAGGACACCATCTCACCATTGAACGACTCGACACGCACCAGGAGGCCAAACGTCAGATGGCTGAAGCTCGACTCCAAATCAAGGCTTCTGAAGCCAGAGCCACCGCCGCTGCGGCGAACCTCACCGCCAGCCAAGCCCAGGCGCTCGAAACCGCCGAACACCTCGATACCGAGGAACGGCTGGCCCTAGACAAATGGCACCTCGCCGAGTTCTATGCCATTCCCCTCGACCAAGTGACGGCTGAGCTGGTGTTGCTCGATAATCACGGACGCTATCGGGGCCAGTTACTCGAACTTGAAGCCTTCTTGTATCCCGAAACCGCCAGCGCTGCCGTCGTGCGTTCGGTAGAGCGACAGGCCCAGCACCATCTGGGCTTGTGTCCCTGGGACATTTCTACTGCTGAACTCAGGCGTCAGGTTAGGGTGCGCCTTGGCCTAGAGGAATGGATCCATAACCCAAACGAATGGCTGAGCGATGATGAGTTCCTGGCTCAGTTTGCCGCTCAAGCCCTGGCCCTAGCGCCCCAGGTCAAAGCCGCTCTCAACGTGGCGCTCAAGCCAGAGATGCGGCCCCAGCAAATCCTCGGCCAACTCCTTGACCAGATGGGCTTGCCCACCACGTCCCGACAGACCCGACAGGGCCACCCAAAACGCATCCGCATCTACCAGATTGACCCCGACGCTAAGGCTCAAGCCCTGGCCATCCTTGCCCGTCGGGCCGAACGGCGGAATGCCAGCAATCATCAAGCCTCAACCTCTGACACACCCCCGATGGTTAATGACCATACATTGAGGGGCTGTGACACCTTGAACCTCCCTAAAACCGATGATTCGTGGGTCGGGCAGCACGTTCGGTGGGGGGCGTCCCTAGGAGTTTGGTTGGTGCTGACCACCGAAGGCGAGTCAGCGACGATTCAACTCCAGAATCCCATCGTACAAACAGTGCGAACCGTGCCTCTCGCTGACCTGATGGCCCTAGAACTGGCGGGATAAGGCCCAATTATAGAACTGTACGGGAACTCCACAGACTTCGGATCTCGTGGGGGCACTTTAGGATGGAGTGCAAGCGGTAACGTTCTTTAGGGCTTGTGAATTAGGACGGTGGAGGCGATGACCGAGCCGCGCCTGTGCGCTACGTCAGAATCTCTTTGGCGAGTGGAGAACGAACGGTGGGCCAATGCCCAGTTTGAGATGGATGGTGCGGCCTTTGATTGGACAGTGTTCAAAGCGTAGTTCAATGCCGACTATGGCAACCTGCCTTTGGCCACGATTCGAGCAAACCTGAAAACCTACTACGGATTCAGCAATGCTCAGGCTGTGGCTGAGGCGTATGACAAGATCTAGGAGATGCGCCGCACCCGCTAAGCTTGACGCGGCTCCTAAGACCGAGGGCTGACCCAGACCCGAAACAGGACTAGTTCAGCCTGTCTTGTTGCTCACCCACCCGTGTCTTCGTCTTTGAAACTCGCCTTGAAATCAACAGCTCACGCTGAGTTTGGGCAACGCATTCCAGGTGACATCATGGTCAATTGACGGCCCTCTAGGCCAGGGGGCAATGTCACCCGTTGGGTACTGATGCCGACCTTGGCAAAGACTCGGTGGCGGCAAGATGGTGCACTGAACCCTGGCTCTAGTTGAGGGGGTGCTGAGGGTCATGATCTGCTGCGATGAGACCTTGTCTCGATGCGGCAAAACAAGATGAGTTGAGGCTAACTGTCATAGCGTACAGATGTTTGCTCTAGTGGGACAGACGCCTCCCGGAGACGGACAGATGTAGGCAGATACGGAGGCGATGGAGGAGGGAAAATCTTCCCAACTATTGTTGGGCAAGATTGACCTTGATGGATGAGCCCCCATGCTCAACCTTGTTACTCAATGCCAGCACGTTATTCAGATATACTTAGCTCTCCGCTCAATCCTCAGAACTGGTTTGGACTCCAGCTAGAGCGAAAGCGGACGTGCAGATGGACTAGACCATGGCCCGTCATGGCCGGATGCTGAGCTTGGCTTTATTTCGGCGGTAGGCTCTGCTCCAAGCTTTCTCAGAGCCTACCGCTCATCCTAGAGGGCGCGTTAGATTCCATGGCTCAGCCCCAAAATAACGATTGGACAGTGGGGTAGGATGCTAAGGCGATAGCTCGGTGCTACGTAGCACCGAGCCATAATTCCGACTAAAATCAACCTGTGCTGAATTGAGCAGGTGCTTAGGTGGGCAAAGTCATTGCACTTTTCAATATGTCTGGGGGCGTTGGTAAATCTACGCTGACGATGAATCTAGCGCACCACTTACAGGCAGCAGGTAAGCGAGTCTTGATGGTAGATATGGATCCCCAGGCGTCTTTAACTACGTTCTTGGGTCTCAATCCCTTTGAGATGGAATCGACAATCTACCATGGCCTAGTCAAGCAGCAATCGACAGTCGTAATGAACGATGTATTTGGATGCAGCCTAATCCCAGCCAATATCTATCTGTCTCATGCTGAGCTAGAACTCGCAGCTGTGCTTCGACGTGAGTATCGACTAGAGCAAGTTCTCTCTAGCGTCTCAAGCCAATACGACTTAATCCTGATTGACTGCCCCCCATCATTAGGGCTCCTGTCTATCAACTGTCTCGTGGCTGCTCACTACTTAGTGATTCCCATTCAGACAGAGTATAAGTCGGTTGAGGCTACCATCAACTTGCTACAGACAACCTACGAAATTGCTCAGCAAATTAACCAAGAATTACAGGTTATCGGGGCCGTCCCCACGATGTATGACGAACGCACATCCCAATCCCGTCGAGCCTTGAAAACGATTACAGATGTATTTGAGCAACTGAAGGGAACCTCAACGAGCTTCAAGGACACAGTAGTCTTCCCCCCCGTTCCTCGCAGGACAGACTTTGCGAATGCGACGAGCGAACATCTCCCCTTAGCGGCCTACGCACCCAAACATCCAGCCGTTGAGACCTTAGCGACCATCGCGAATACCTTAAGCGATATCGCAACAGCCTAAATCTAAGCATCAACGGTTCAAGCCAAGTAAACCAATCACGTTGTGGAGAAGTGTTGTGGGATCGCAGAAGCCAAAGCCAACTGGATTCAACCTACAAGGCCGGGGGATTTTAGGTGGACTTGTCAATACTCCTGAAGTAAAGGCCCAATCGAGTGATGACCAACGATCCATATTGCTACCTGTCAGCCAACTCCAACCGAACCCGCAGCAGCCACGGCGTTTTTTCTCCCAGGCAGGCATTGACCAACTGGCGGCATCCTTCCAAAAGGATGGCTTTCGAGGTGCGCTGAATGTGCGCCAACTCGCAGACGGTTCCTATCAGATTGTGGCTGGGGAACGACGCTGGCGAGCGGCGAAGCAGGCTGGGTTGAAAGAGGTGCGCTGTATTGTTGAGGAATACAGCGATGAAGATGCCTTAGAGTTTGCCCTAGTTGAAAACTTACAACGAGAAGACCTGAGTAAACTAGAAGAGACTGAAGGCATTCTCACGCTGATTGAGTCAAGGCTCGGTGTCTCTCGTGACCAAGCCATTTCGGTGATTCAAGTCGAAGGTCATCCTGATCGACTGACTCGGTGCGACGTAGCACCGAGCGACGCCATTCTAGAAATCCAGTCCATCCTGGAGGCATTCAATATTAGTCTCCAGACGTTCCGAACCAAGAATCTAAGGACACTCTCACTGCCCGACGCACTCAAGCAAGCCCATCTAGAGGGGCAACTGTCCTACTCCTGTGCGGTTGAAATTAGTAAGCTCAAGGATGCATCGAAGCGTTCCCAGTTACTGAACGAAGTGCTAGAACAAAAGCTATCGTTTCGCCAAGTAAAAGAACGGGTTCAATCCCTCAAGGCTGACACCCCACCAAAGGTAGAATCAGAGCATCAGCCTATTCTGGATGAACTGGATCGAACCCTAAAACTGGCCAAGCAGGCTAAGACTATCCTAGATAAACCCCAGAAGCGCAAGCGGCTAGAGAAGCTGTTGAGTCAACTTAATGCCCTATTAGAGCCGGGAGATTAGCGTCTAGGTAGCTGGCCAGGTTATGACTCATAAGCAATGAAGCGTACAGCCAGGAGCCTTGCTTTGAAGCAGGCAAAGTATCCATCTGTGCCAAACCCATGGCCTGCTTCAACCTTGAAAGGAATACAAAATCCTTCGGCGTTTGGCCCCAACGCTTCCCAAATCACACCCGGCCCTGGAAGCAAGGCGGCGGGTGTCCAAAACCATGCTTTCTCGACACAATGACCATAGGCAAAGTCGGCATGGTTGGCATCACCGCCTAGGCGAGCCACGGGTATCAGGCTGAGGATTTGGAATCGCGTCCAACGATGGCTATCCGTTTGGCTCGGTACAGAGACAGATCAGCGGCAGGAGGCAAGTCCACTTCAATGGCCAACTCTTCCATCTTGGCCTGATGCTGTGGGGTAGTGTAAGCCTAGGTGGTACGCTAATACGCTGACATAAAACTAACGAGTCTGGTTTGAAGAATTGCTAAAATGAAGCCAAGACAGTCATGCGCTGCCCCACTGAACTGCTTTGACCACTATCGTTGCTGCAAGGTTTTGGATGGCAACTCACCAAAAAGTTGCTTGTAGTCTCTAGAGAAGTGACCTAGGCTGAAAAAGCCCCACTGGTGGGCAATATGAGCCACGGTTTCAGGCTTTGGGTCGGCGTGGAGCAGCGCACGACGAATGCCGTGGAGACGCTGCACTTTCACAAAGGCCATTGGGCCCATGCCCAGCATCTCCTGAAATCCGTACTGGAGCGACCGCTGGCTAGAACACACGGCCTGACAAATATCTGCCAGCGTCAGGGGCTGGTCAAGATTGGCCATGATGTAAGCCTTGGCCGTTGCTACTAAAGCGGCTCGACGATAGGAACGGGGGGCATCGGCTTGGCGCGCAGGGGGCAGGGCATCGATCAACAGCGGCATCAAGTCCTGTTCCAGTAGGGTAGTAGCTTGGGGAGCATGGTGCCAAATCTGATCACTTACCCCGGATTGGAAGAGTTGTTTTAGATAGATGCAAAGGGGAGAAAAGCGATCTAGGCAGGGCACTACCATGTTTCGCTGGAGAAAGGCCTCGTCCAAATCGTAGCGATGGGCAAGGGCGGCATAGTGTTGAAATAATGCTTTGGAGACATCAATTTTGCACTGATCCTGCCCCCCTGGGGAGGTGATCAGATGAACGGGACGCTCGATATCAAAGCCAGCGATAGCATTTGTTAATAGCGGTTTATCATGGGCAAAGGCGGGTTGTAATAGTGCCTTTAGCTGGACTATAAAAATGAGATAACCGGGGTGTTTGTCGCCAACAACCTGAAGCGATTGGTTGGCTTGCTGCCGGGTCACAGTCAAGCTAGGACTCACGACCCAGGAAGCCAAACGCCCTTGAAAAGCACCCCGACTGAGTTGGGTTAACTGAAACCCGCTGGGAGCAATGGCATCACCAAAATGATCCACATCGTTAAAAGTAGCTTCTAGGTACTGAGGCCAATTCGTCGCCGATTGTTCTGTTACTGGTTGAGAAGAACTATTTCGACTTGAACCACCTGTGTCCATGCCTCACCTGAGCAATATCTCTAGCTATGGCTTTGATACTATAGCATTTCTCTTCCTTATTGAAATACAGCTTATTAGGTCGTGACAAAGAAACTGATGATAAATTGCTTTCAACCCTTATTTTGTCATTGAGTTTAGCTCAATTTTCTTCACCTATATGACTTCAGCTAAATTGATTTGAACTAAGCTGTATTGACCCCAGGCTAGGCTTAAGGTCTGGCCTGGGGTCAAAATCAACTTGCGCTTTTTGAATAAACGCTCTGCCAGAATCAGCCTAAGATTTGATGGACTTGAACCCCATGATCTTTGAATTCTATGGAAAGGTTTGAACTCAATCGCCGCACCTTTTTGAAAACCTCTCTAGCTGTAGCCCCTGCTGTTATGCTGTCTTCCCATACCCCACAAGATGCTTTAGCGGCCCTAGCGGCTACCCCAGGTAAGCAAGTCTTTTCCATCCTCCACACCAACGACATGCACTCCAACGTGATCGGGGTGGGGCCATTGCAAGACTACACGCCCCTAAAGTTAGGAGATGACCAAACCAAGGGCGGCTATGCCCGTCTAGGCGCGTTGATTGCCCAGCGCAAGGCCGAACTAGGGCAGCTTGGCCCGGTGCTGGTGCTAGATGCCGGGGACTTTAGCATGGGAACCGCCGTGGCCGCTGCCTGCCGAGAGATGGGGGCCGAACTGCAACTGATGGCCCAAATGGGCTACGACGCCACCACCTTCGGCAATCACGAGTTTGACCTAGGGCCAGACGGCTTGGGTAAGGCCATCCAGCGGGCGGCGGAGGCGGGGGATATTCCGGCGATTGTGGTGACGAACAGTGATGTCAGCGCCGAGTCCGAACGCTTAGTCGATCTTCAGGATCTAGCCCAGCGCGGACTGCTACAGCCCTACCGGGTGATTGAGCGGGGTGGCCTGCGGTTTGGGCTGGTGGGCATCATCGGCTACGACGCCTTTAAGTATGCGGCGGATGTCGGTGCCGTCACCTTTGGCGACCCCATTGAAACCGCCAAGGCCACCGCGCAACGGCTAAAGCGGGAGGAAAACGTTGATGTCGTGATCGCCCTCAGCCACGGCGGCGTGGTGCATCGTCCCGATGGGTCGTTTCAAGGAGAAGACCTCAATCTGCTGGAGGCTATCCCAGGGTTGGATGTGGTGATTGGCGGCCATACCCACAGCGAACTGCGGGAGCCGCTTATGGTGGATCATCGCCCCGTGGTGCAGACCGGAAAGTATGGCGAACACCTGGGCGAACTGGTGCTCAGCCTAGGGAATGGCCGCGTGACGGTGGAGTCCTATCGGCTGATTCCGGTGGATGACCAGATTTTGGGCGATCCGGCCATTCAGGCCGAGGTAGAAGGCTTTCTGCAACAGTCGGGAGACATCACCTTTGCCCCACGGGGCTATGCCACCACCCAACCCCTGGTGATGATCACCGAGGACTGGCCCATGGACTACGCAGACATTGAATCGGGCACGCCCCTGGCCAACGTGGTGACGGATGCCCTGCGCCTCGCCACCAACAGCCAGATTGCCTTCACCGCCAACGGGGCCATCCGAGCCGGACTCACCCAGGGCAAAACCGGAGTGCAAACGGTATACGACATCTTTGCCCTCGCCCCCCTCGGCAACGGCATTGTGGATCCCACCGCTGGCAGTGCCATGGTGCAGGGCTATTTCACGGCGGCAGAACTGAAAAATATCCTGGAATTTCTGCTGATGGATGACCCCAACCATCCCGGCGAATACTACCCCAGAACCTCCGGCCTGCGGTTCTACTACGACCCCCGCCGCCCCCGGTTTGACCAAGTCACCGCGTTAGAACTGGGCGATTTAGACGACGGCTACACCCCCCTCGACCTCGCGGCCCCCACCCTCTATAGCTTCGCCACCAGTTTGTACCTCGGCTCGATTTTGGTGTACATCCCCCAACTCACCAAAGGCGCGTTGACCCTTCAGCCCAAAAAGGCCGATGGTAGCCCCCTCACCACCAAAGCCGAAGCCATCGTTGACCCCAGGGACTCCACTAGCCCCTACGTTCTCCCCGCCACCACCCACCTCAACGCCGATCTCGCGGCCATCAATGCCGCCAGCCGAGAAATTAAAGAGTGGCAGGCGATTATGGATTACTTGGTGAACCTGACCACCAAAACCCCAGACGGCCTTTCTCTCCTGGTTAAAGATGATCGTGCCAAGGAGATAAGGGGGATTAAGATTTCCTAAAAAATGACAATCTCTGAGCTTGACCTTCAGAACCTGGTTGCGTCAAGAAACGCGGCCAAAAGAAATCTTAAGCTTCAGGACACCCAAGGCATTGGGTATTTATACTAAAGCTGTCAACCTAAGATCCCATGTTCGGCATTTAGGCTGATTTTTTCTACCTAAGATCCCTGTAGGGGTATTTAGGCAGACAGATTTCCATCTAAGATCCTGGATAAGGGTATTAGGCGGAAAATTTCCCTCTAATAAAGAGTTAGCTCTACACCCAAGCTACCTTCAGGAATTGGAGAACCTTTTGGCGTTTAGTATATCTGCATAGAAATCTGAGATAAAATTATGTTGCTCAAAATTCCTTAAAACTGAAATATCTACGATGTATCTCCGCGAATGCCTAATTGAAAATGTTGGACCAATCTCTGCACTAGATGTTTCGCTTGATATAGACACCGCAGGAAACCCTAAACCGTTAATTTTGGTAGGTAAGAATGGAACTGGGAAAACCATTTTCTTAGCCTATATTCTTGATGCACTAGCAGAGTTGGCGAAGAAAAAATTCAGTGATATAGCCATAGGGCAACAGATTGGGAATAGTCCGTTCTTCAAAATGACTAGTGGTGGAGATATCCGTTCACTATCCGGAAGCAGTCTTAGTCTTCTACAGTTCTCAGATGCAGACAGTAAATTCTGCTACATAGAAAAAGTTGGTCAAATTAACCCACAGAACTACACAGAAAAACTGAGAGGTCGATTTGAGTCAGTACAGTCATGGCAGGAAGATGAACCATTCCACAAAATATCTGCGGGAGACGAGAAGCAGATTGAGGGTTTTTTTCAAAATCAAGCAGTCTGCTTTTTTCCATCATCTCGTCATGAACGTCCTCACTGGTTGAACCTCAGTGCAATCGAAGATAAACCTTTGTTTGGTAATGAGAAGCGCCTTTCGGGCGTTTTAGGAAAACCCTTGATTGTTGAACGAGCTGCTGAACGTAATCAACAGTGGCTAATGGACGTTCTACTCGATTCACTTGTAGACGGAAACTTCATTGTAGGAGTTCCTACTCCTGAGCAAACTGCACCAATCTACTTTCAAGCACAGCCTAATCTTTCAGACAAACTATTGCTTAAATTAGGACGACAAAACGTTGAATCACTGCTTCGTTCAGTTCTTGAGGATGAAAATGCTCAACTAATACTGAATTATCGAAACGCAGTACATGGACGAGTTGCAATCCATTTTGGGAACGGTATCATCATCCCATCGCTATTTCACCTCTCAGCAGGACAGGCTTTGCTCTTTAATCTCTTTGCTACAATCATTCGCTATGCGGAGCGAACAGATCTTCAAAAAAGTGTTCACTTGAGTGAGATTAAGGGAATCGTCTTGGTCGATGAAATTGATGCTCATCTACACACCGATTTACAATATGAAGTCCTTCCCAAGCTAGTTAAATTATTTCCAAAAGTGCAGTTTATCATTACATCACATTCACCGCTTTTTCTGCTTGGGATGGAGCGTGAATTTGGTGCTGATGGTGTCCAGATACTGGAAATGCCTACAGGTAAGCAAATTAGCACTGAAAGATTCGAGGAGTTCTTGAAATCATTTGAATTCTATCGGCAAACTCAGGTATTTGAGAATACAGTTGAGGAGCAAGTATTAGCAACGTCTAAACCTTTAGTGCTAACAGAGGGGCAAACAGATGTTGCTTATATTAAGAAAGCCTTGAAACTACTAGAGCATACAGATTTGTTAGAACAAGTAGAGATCGATGAAGTTGGCAGGTCAGGAAAGGGAGGTTCAACAGGTGGTGGTCATACTAACTTGGATTCTGCACGCAAGTTTTTAGAAAATAATCAAAGCCGATTTCCTCGGCGGGTCTTGCTTCTTTATGATTGTGACACAAGGAAAGAAGATGAAGATGTTGGTTCACTCTCAAGTCGTTGTATACCTCAGAATACTCATAATACTAAGGTAACTAAAGGTATTGAAAATCTTTTACCAGTCGAGTTGTTTGAAGAACGATTCTATCAAAAGCGCAGTAAACAAACAGAGTATGGCGGGGAAACCATCATTAGCGAGTTTCGCAAACAGGAGTTCTGTGAATGGATTTGTGAACAACGAAGCGAAAAAAAGGATTTCCTTCAGTTTGAGGCATTGGTAGTACCAATTCTTAGGGAGTTTCTTTCCACTCAAGCTTGTAAATTAGATGCCGAGCCGAGCTAATAAATCGCTGAACCGGAACGGGAAAAAATGTATCTGATAAGTCACAAAGATTACTGCCGTCCGGTTAGCTCAAACGTTAGGCCGCAGAAACTTCACCTTCACTGTTCCACACCCCAGCGAGGAAATTATGACTTGGCACACATACGAGGTTCCACCTATCGATTTTGGTTGGAACAATTTGCGAACAGTCCGAGAAACTGTTAAATCGCTTGCAGCCCGAATGCAGTCTGAGTCTTTGGAAAACGACATTGACCCATCGGAAGTGCAGCACTTCCTTGCCAATTGGGAGAGCGCGAAGGCAGAAGCCAGCGCTGCTGGATGGGAGGGCGACCTCAGGCACGAACCAGTCGTTTTTTGGATCCCAGACGACACAGAATTCAGCTATGGATTCGTCCTCAAACAAGACAATAACGGCACCACATACGTTGTGTCGCCAGTTCCATTGCCTTGGCTTGAATCGGTTTACTGATGTTTTCTCCGTCACGATCTGCGGCCTAACATAGCGTCATGCCTCCGCACACGGCTGAGCTTTACGTTAGCTGGCTCCGCACACAGGAATCGTCTTTGTAGATAGGGCAAGTGAGTATCAGTTAAGGTGCGTTAATTAAGCGATCAGCCATGAGTAAGCGTTAAGTGTAGTTAAAACGATAGTGGTAAATATGAATTTAAAAATTGAAAGCCAAATTCGTGAGTATGAAGTACGACTTTATGCCGCAATGTCTGCCTCTGATGTTGCTGAATTGGATAGGCTCATCGCCGATGATCTACTTTTCGTCGGCCCAACTGGTGAACTAGCAACAAAAGCAGTAGATTTAGACTTGCACCGTACTGGCGGCACTCAGTTCCATGAGTTTGTGCCTAAAGAATTAGAAATACGTGTTTGGAGCGAAGACTTTGCCCTTGCGTCGGCCCAGATCTTCTTGAGCGGCACGTATTTAGGAAATGCCTTCGCAGGTGATTACCGCTATATAAGAGTTTGGCGAAGAGACAAAAGCGGTTTGCAAATCGTTGGTGGCAGCGTTAGCGCAATAGTCTGAAATTCTAGACTTCATCAATCTTGAACAGTAGGTAATGTTCATTTTTTGAGATCTATATATTGCCTAAATATATGATTGCCGCCAACGAAACTCCTCCTCGCCTCACCCCCGATCAATATCTGGTTTGGGAAGAGACCCAGCCAGAAAAGCATGAGTATGTCGATGACAAAGTCTATGCTATGGGCGGTGGCAGCGTAAATCATGGGCGCATTGTCATTCGTTTAACTAGCCTGTTAGAGGCCCATCTAGAGGGTAGCAACTGTATCACCGGAAACTCTGATATTAAGGTTAAGAGTGCGAACAGCCCAAATTATACCTATCCCGATGCCAGCGTTACCTGCGATGAACGCGACAGGACAACACCCTGACTGCCTGACAGAAGTGGGTGAAAGGCTTGAAACCTCGTGGTGGGAGGGGAAAAGGTGAGGTGACATGAGACGCTGGAATTTGCGTATTTCAGGGTCTTTGCCATGTCATCCACCACCTGTCTCTATGATCAAGTGCTGTCCTTGCTGCGTCAATATAGCCATCGTCGGGATTTACGGCACCTCAAAGCGCTGGCGTGGATGGTGACGGCGCTGGTGTGCAGTGGTCGGTTGAGCCTGCCGGAGTGGGAGGCCTATGTTCCCAGTCGCGCCCGCCAAGCGCAAAGCACCGAACGACGATGGCAACGGTTTATGAGCAATCACCGGGTGCGGATTAAAAGTCTGTACGTGCCCTTGGCGTTAGCGGCGATTCATCGGTGGAAAGGACGGCGACTCTACCTAGCCCTCGATACGACGGTGCTGTGGAATCGGTATTGCATGATTCACCTGTCCGTGACCTGTTGTGGGCGGGCGGTGCCCCTGCTGTGGCGGGTGTTAGAGCATCCTAGTGCCACGGTCAGTGCCCAACGGTATTTGCCGATGCTGCGCTTAGCCCATCGACTGTTGCAGGCTTATCCCGATGTGATGCTGTTAGCCGACCGAGGGTTTGCCAACCATGACCTGCTGGCGTGGCTCAGCGACAGTCGATGGCACTATGCTTTACGCTTGCCCAGTGATGTGGTGGTGCATGGCCCCCGCCGTCAGCCGATTGAGGTAGGTGTTCTGTGGCCCCCCAAGGGCGAAGTTCGTTTCTATGAGGGCATTGGCCTGTGGGCCGATGGGCGCTGGCGCTGCAACCTGGTTCTGGCTAACGTCAAAGGCGTTAAGGAGCCCTGGGCGGTCATCACCGATGAGCCGCCGACCCTCAATACCCTGTGGCAATATGCCCTCAGGTTCCGAGTTGAGGAACTGTTCCTCGATTCAAAATCCGGGGCCTTTGCCCTCGAATCTTCCGGCATCCGCTCCGCCCAAGCCCTCGAACGTCTCTACCTCGTCGCGGCAGTCGCCATCCTCTATGGCACCACCCAGGGCATGGCCGCTCAACTCGACGGTCTCCGCTCTCAGGTTGACCCTCATTGGACACGGGGCATCAGCTATCTCAAAATCGGCCTCCGCTGGCTTAGAGGGGTGGTCAACAAAGGGCGTCCGTTGCTCAACCCCATCCCCCTATTGACCGTTGACCCAGATCCCTGTTTTGCATCTAAAAAGGCAGAAGCCCGATATTATGACCGCATCTGGTTCTCTAGGATCCAGTCCATGCGCTGTCAGCTACCCCCTTGGGAGGCCGCATAAAGATGTGTCAGGCAGTCAGGACAACACCTCAATACACTACCTATCCCTGCTTAATTGTTGAAGTTCTCTCAGAAAGCACTGAGGCTTACGATAGGGGCGGCAAGTTTAGGCTGTATCGCCAAAACCCAGTTCTACAAGATTACCTCTTGGTCAGTTCCACCAAGATTGAAATGGATTTGTACCACAAGAATGAGGCGGGTGATTGGGTCATCATTAACTATCAACCAGACGACATCATCGAGCTAAAAAGCATTGGCCTGAAGTTTACCATTGAGCAGGTCTATCGTAGCTTAATCCTGACTTCAGACACGGAGATCTGAGGAGATACAGCAAGGCATGAAAAGTCGGAAAGTCGGTAAACCTGATCTCAGTTAGATGGGCTATCTAGGCATAGCCTATGCAGCATAAGCCCCTGATGCGTTGCGGTTGGGCTGGTGGCCTTCGATACAAGGGGCTGTTGCTTTATATGAACTTGCGTTTTTTGAATAGTGACAGCAAAAGACTTCGGCGTACAATCCGCTCAATCACTGTTGATTAGCCATGTTAATTATCAAGAATTGTGAAATGGAGATAACGACTCTATGAGACATCCTTGCCCCCAGGATTGGCCCAGCCGGGGATTTAGCCCTCCTCGCCTCCTGACTCGTTTAATTGCCGCCGCGCTGGTGTGCGTGATGGTTTTGGCTCCCTCCTCTTGGCTGGGGTTTTGGAATGGTCAGGCCATGGCGGCGGCCTATCCTTCGGCCAGTAGCGCCCCTGGTGCGGCGACGACCGCTTCCACCAAGCCCAACATTGTGGTGATTTGGGGCGACGACGTTGGCCAGAGCGACATCAGCGCCTACACCAAGGGGCTGATGGGTTTCCGCACCCCCAACATCGACCGCATTGCCGCAGAAGGGGTGATTTTTACCGACTACTACGGCGAGCAAAGCTGCACCGCCGGACGTGCCGCCTTTATTACGGGGCAGAGCGTGTTTCGCACGGGCATGAGCAAGGTGGGCTTGCCCGGTTCGGATTTGGGTCTGCGGCCTGAGGATCCGACCATTGCGGAACTGCTGAAGGCCCAGGGTTATGCCACGGCCCAATTTGGCAAAAACCACCTGGGCGACAAGGACGAATTTTTGCCCACCAACCACGGTTTTGATGAGTTCTACGGCAACCTCTACCACCTCAATGCCGAGGAGGAGCCGGAACTGCCCGACTATCCCGACCCCCAAGAATTTCCCAACTTTGCCAAGCGCTTTGGCCCCCGTGGGGTGCTGCACACCTTTGCCGATGGCCGCATTGAAGACACTGGCCCGCTGACCAAAAAGCGGATGGAAACCATCGACGACGACATTGCCGACCGTTCGGTGGACTACCTGAAAAAGCAGGCGGAATCGGGCCAACCCTTCTTTTTGTGGACGAACTTTACCCACATGCACTTCCGCACCCATCCCAAGCCCGAAAGTGTGGGGCAGGCCGGACGCTGGCAGTCGCCCTACCACGATGTGATGATGGACCACGACAAAAACGTGGGCCAAATCCTGGATGCGCTGGACGAACTGGGCCTGACGGAAAACACCATCGTTTTCTACAGCACCGACAACGGCCCCCACATGAACTCCTGGCCCGATGCGGCGATGACGCCCTTCCGCAACGAGAAAAACTCTGGCTGGGAAGGGGCGTTTCGGATTCCGGCCATGGTGCGCTGGCCGGGGCACATCGAACCGGGCACCGTGTCCAATGACATCATGGCTCACCTCGATTGGATGCCCACCCTGCTGGCCGCTGCGGGTGCCCCGGAGGTGAAGGACAAACTTCTCACTGGCTACAAGGCCGCTGGCCGGAACTTTAAGGTGCATTTGGACGGCTATAACTTCCTGCCCTACCTGACCGGACAAACCGCCGAAGCCCCCCGCCAAGAGTTCTTCTACTTCTCGGACGATGGCGACCTGCTGGCCATGCGCTACGACAACTGGAAACTGCACTTTAAGGTGCAAGATGCCCCCGGCACCCTGGATGTCTGGCAGCGGGAGTTTCGGCCCCTGCGCTTCCCCTACATCTTCAACCTGAGGACAGACCCCTACGAGCGGGCCAACCTCACCTCGAACACCTACTGGGATTGGATTTTGGATCACATCTTCCTGCTGGTGCCTGCCCAGGGCAAGGTGGCAGAATTCCTGTCTACCTTCAAGCAGTATCCCCCCCGCCAAAAAGCCGCCAGCTTTACGGTGGATCAGGTGCTAGAGCAACTGCAATCCATCCCCCCTGGTAGCCGCTAACTGCCGAGGGAAATTCTAGGCCAAGGGAGATCCCAGATCACACACTCGCTTTACTGCCCTGAGATTGGCCCTCACCCTAAATCCCTCTCCCAATTTGGGAGAGGGACTTTGAAGGACTTCCGGCTCCCCTCTCCCTCCTGGGAGAGGGGCTGGGGGTGAGGGCGACAGGGACTTTGCAATCTGAGATTGTGGCCATACCAAAGCACCCTGGGATCTTGGTTGCCAAGATTGGCCCTCACCCTAAATCCCTCTCCCAACTTGGGAGAGGGACTTTGAAGGACTTTCGGCTCCCCTCTCCCTCCTGGGAGAGGGGCTGGGGGTGAGGGCGACAGGGATTTTGTCATTTACCGATTCCGCAAGCTTAGCTACCCCCATGACGGCCTCCCCCCTACGCCCCCCTTAGGGAATACCCATGACCTCAGATAGCCCTCTGCTCCCCCGCACTCGCCTAAGAGCCCCCAAGGCCGCCGCCATTGCGGGTATTTTGTTTTCGGTGTTGCTGATCATCAGTCTGGTGCTGATCCTGCTGGCGACCCCGCCCACGCCCCTGAATGAGACTGGATTGCTGAGCCAAACGCCCGCTGTGCTGCTGTCCCTGAACTTGGTGCCCTTTGCGGGCATTGCCTTCCTGTGGTTTATGGGGGTGGTGCGCGACCTGCTGGGGGAACGGGAAGACCAGTTTTTTTCCACGGTTTTCTTTGGCAGCGGTCTGCTGTTTGTGGCCATGCTGTTTGTTAGCTCAGCGGTGGCGGGGAGCCTGCTTTTGCTCACCAGCCGCTTCCCCGAATCCGAGCTACTCGCGGTCTACGACCTGGGCCATAGCGTCGCCCGCGAAACCCTCAGCACCTACGGCATTCGCATGGCTGGGGTGTTTATGATTTCTAGCTGCACCCTGTTTTTGCGGACGGGGGTGATTCCCCGCTGGACGGCCTGGTTGGGCTATGGGTTCGCCGCCGTCATGCTGTTTAGAATGGGCTACATCAACAGCTTGGGCTGGGTCACGCTGCTGTTTCCCCTGTGGGTGCTGCTGGTCAGCCTTCACATTCTGACGGCCAGCTATACTCACCGCTCCGATCATCTACCCCTGGGTTAGATCAGGCCCGTTGGGGGCCATTACTGCCGTCTCCGCTGGAGATGATGCAGGCTATTTTGAGCATTCGGGTCATGATTCTGACCCTTGAAATTTAGGTATTCGTCCTCCAAATTCTGCGGCGGAGGAAATAGAGGAAAATCCATGACGGCGACGGTCTCTTCTGCATCCTTTGAACAACGGCTCGATAACGCGAGCCTCACCCGCGCTATGGGGCTGCTGTGGCTGCTGTCGGCGGGGCTAATTGCCCTAGATGGCTTTGATTTTTTTGTCATCGGCGTCGCTCTGCCCTTTCTCAAGCGAGATTTTGGCCTGGATGCCGTCACCGTTGGGGCGGTGGCCACGGCGGCGGTGGTGGGTTCCCTGGTGGGGTCGCTCACCCTGGGGCCAATCACCGACCGGGTGGGCCGCAAGCCGATGCTGATTGTGGACGTGGCGCTGTTTGTGGTGGCCACGGCGGGGACAGCGTTGGCCTGGAATGCCGCCTCTTTGATTGCCTTTCGCTTTTTAGTCGGCGTGGCTATCGGGGCCGACTATCCCATCAGCGTCGCCTACATCACCGAAAACGTGCCCGCCCGCTACCGGGGGCGCTTGGTGATTGGAGCTTTCACCTTTCAGGCAGTGGGGGCCATGGCCGGAGCGCTGACCGGGGTGGCGATCATCTATCTGTTCCAGGTGATCTATCCCGACCCAGAACCCATGGCGGTGCAGTATGCGTGGCGGTGGATGCTGGGGGTGGGGGTGTTTTTGGCGGTGATCGTCGCAGCGGTGCGGCTGGCGGTGCAACTCGAAAGCCCCCGTTACCACATTAGCCGAGGAGAGTATGCCGAAGCCTCCGCAGCGGCCAGCCAGCTTTTAGGCGAACCTATCACCCTCACCGCCGAGGACGAACCGCTCCCAGAAACCGAATCGGCCACCTTTGCCACCCTCTTTGCCCCCACCCATCGCCGCAGCACCCTACTGGCCTCGCTGCCCTGGTTTTTGCAAGACATCGCCACCTACGGCATCGGCATTTTTACCCCGGTGATCATCGCCAAACTGGCCTTTGCCACCGAAACCGACTTTCTGGTGCGAGAAATGAATGCCGCGCAAGGTGCAGCCCTTGTGGATGTATTTTTGATTGTCGGCTTCCTGAGTGCCGTGTTTTTGGTTGAACGCTGGGGACGAATGCGGTTGCAAATCGTCGGTTTTATTGGTATGGCAATAGGACTACTCTTGTTAGCAACTTCTGGATTAGTAGTATCCGGCAGCGGGGTCGAAACAGCGCTGGTGTTAGCGGGTTTTTTGGTGTTCAACCTGATGATGAACGCTGGCCCCAATGCCACCACCTTTTTGCTGTCCGGTGAAGTGTTCCCCACCCACCTGCGGGCCACCGGGGCCGGATTTGCGGCAGCTTTTGCCAAGGCGGGGGCCGTTTTGGGCACCTTTGTATTACCAATTTTTGCTAAGTCCTGGGGCATTCCACCGCTACTAGTGGGGTTAGCAATAATTTGTATCCTAGCGGCCTTGATCACCTACCGTTTCCGCATCGAAACCACGGGTCAATCTCTCGAAGCGGTGCAAGATTGGGAGCGCTCGCAAGTCATCGCCCAATCCACACCATCCCGCAATTTATCCCCCCAAGGAGATTAGCCCATGTCCTGGTTAGAGGTGATCGAAACCTTCTCCTTCAATCTGGCCAAACTTGGCGAAACCATCCTGGAAGCCCTAGGGGTGATTTGTATTTTTATCGGGATTATTGTCACCGCTCGACTGACGCTCAAAATCCTCAAACACCGCCATCGCATCGTCCTTCCCTTTATTCAAATCCGGCTAAAATTTGGCCTTTGGCTCGCCCTTGCCCTAGAATTTCAACTCGGAGCCGACATCCTGAGTACGGCTATTGCGCCCACTAACGAAGCCCTCATTCGCCTTTCAGTCATTGCTATCATTCGCACCTTTTTGAACTACTTTTTGAATAAGGAAATGGAAGCTCAGCTAGAATTTCGAGAAAAAGCCATTGCCCACAACTATCCTCCCCTCTATATGCTGGATAGCCCCCTAGACTTTATGGAAATTCCCAAAGATGCCCCCCTTCCTCCTCCTTCTAGCCATGACTAGCTCCATCCCCGATTTCACCCCCCAAGATGAACTTGCCCGCGAACGTAATCACCTAGCAGCGGATCGATCCCTGCTGTCCTTTTCCCGCACCAGTCTCACCCTCATTGGGATTGGTGTGGGGGTTGATCAAGTCGTTAGCGCCATTGCCCTCAGCGGTCGTTTTATTGACACCTGGGCCTATCTCCTGAGCTTGGTTTTGGTAGGGTTAGGCGTGGTTACTCTCGCCCTGGCCATCCGCGATTATCAAGGCGAAATGCAGCGACTTAAAGCCCCCGTCTATCGCTATACTCCCCGCCGTGCATTAGGGGGTCTTACAGGTTTATTGGTTCTGGTTGTAGGTATCCTTGCCTTTCTCTGGCTAGGAGGAAAGCTATGGTTATAACGATGCCTAGGGTGGGCAATGCCCATATTAAAAGTGACTGTCGATCCCCCCTGCCCCCCTTGCAAAGGGGGGTAAAAGTCCCCCTTCATAAGGGGGATTTAGGGGGATCCCAAACTTCGCTAAGTAGAATGGCTAAATTAAAATTAAGTTTTGCTCCGGGTTTCGACTGCGCTCAACCCTATTGCTGTCTTGCGTGAGGGCATTGGGCGCAGTAAAAATGCATTTTAACCATAATTTTGGATACCTACTCGCGAACACCAAGACATTTCAAACCTCTCCTAAATTAAAAACAAGGTGGCTACCAAACCTGCAAAGCTAAGAATGATGATACCGATCACAACCAACCGATTAAACGTCCTCACCGACAGCATTACATAATTGGGATGTTCGATACTTTTGATAGCCAGCCGATGTTGCACTAAAGCAATGCTTAACAACACCAAACCCACCCCCACAAACCCCATGCCAATCAGCGTCGCTGTGTTTCGAGTGATGGCGGCATTCATGTCAGGAAACCGCTCTCTCAAGCTACGAAAAATTTGGTCAAAGGCGATACCAAAACCAATTAGGCTCAGGCAGATTCCCAGCCAAGCATTGATCGTCCGTTCTGCCGCCGCCCGATTGCGTTCCTTAGCCAGCTCATTCGTCGGATTGATAGGCTTTTTGGGTGCTGACTCTGTCATACCTCCTGTTCTCCCTTACCCGTGAGGATATTTCTATTGGTTTTGAGAATAGCCCAATTTTTAACGATCTAAAATTCAAAATTCAAAGTTCAAAATTACCCTCATCCGTCCGTCCCCCTATGACCGAACCCAACCCCGCCACCGAACTTGCCAAAGAACGCAACCGCGCCGCCGAAGAACGCACCCTGATGGCCTGGATTCGCACCTCCCTGGCCCTGATTGGCTTTGGCTTTGGTATTGAGCGCATCGTCGCCGCCATTCACGAAGCCTTGGGCGATGTCGTTAATCCGTTTCGCCTGTCGCGCATTTTGGGCCTGTCCTTTGTGGCCCTGGGCACCTTTGCCATGCTGTTCGCCGCCCTCGACCACCAGCACCAACTCAAACGCATCCAGCGCAATGACCTAATTTACCAGTCCCGCCAGTCCCCGTCCCTGGTGGTCGCCTACGTCCTCACAGGACTCGGAGCCATCGCCTTCCTCGGCATTCTGATTAGTCCCCTAGTCAACTAACCCCCACTCCCCATGTCCTCCACTGAACCCCCATCTCCCCTACCCAACAACAACGAACTGGCCATGCAGCGCACGGTCATGGCCGAAAAGCGCACGGAACTGGCTGAGAATCGTACCGAACTGGCGGAACAGCGCACGGAACTAGCCGAAAAACGCACCGGGTTGTCCATCGAACGGACTGACCTGGCTGAATTACGCACCGAACTGGCGAAGGAACGCACCCGCGCCGCCGAAGAACGTACCTTGATGGCCTGGATCCGCACAGCGCTGTCGATGATTAGCTTTGGCTTTGGCATCGACCGCCTGTTCACCTACCTAGATCGCACCGAAACCGCCGCTGGCATCAACCGCCTCACCGAGGAACGGGTGCTGGGGCTAAGTTTGATGACACTGGGCTTGGTAACGCTGGTGATGGCCATCATCAACCACTGGACGATGCTGAAAACCATTGAATCCAAGAACTACAAGTATGGCCCCACCTGGTCGCAGGGTTTGGTGGTGGCCACGGTGCTGCTGTTTTTGGGCCTCGCCGCCTTCATTCCCCTAGTGGTGGGAGGCGTGCAAATGGCGGAGGTGTTCACCCTCAACAGCCGCGTCATCACCACCCTGGCGGCCCTGATTATCTTCATTTTGATGCTCAGCCTGGGGGCGCAAACCTCGCCTAGTAGCCTTGTCACCCTATGGCAGCAGCCCAACCTCTTGGGGCGATCCCTGCTGGCCACCCTGGTGCTGTTCCCGGTGGGGGCGGCGGTGATTGGCTATCTGGTGCTCAGCGGTGGGCATTCAGGAGTGGGTCGGGTGGCCTTGGGCTTGGGCGTGTTGGCGGCGGCACCGGGGGCACCGCTCCTGTCTCGGCGGGCCTCCATGGCGGGCGGCAACCCCAACGTGGCCATTAGCCTGCAAGTGACCCTGGCGCTACTGGCGATTGTCACCACGCCGCTGACGCTGTGGGTGCTGACCCAACTGTTTGCCCCCATTGATGCCAGTGCCGACTATCTGGCCATTGCCAAGCAGGTGCTCCTTGCCCAGGTTTTGCCCTTGGGGCTGGGGCTCGCCCTACGAAAATTCAGCGGCGAACAAGCGGAAAACGTGGGCCAACTGCTGGCGACCATTGCCAGTACGCTATTTGCGGTGCTGCTGGTGTTTGCCCTCGGCATCAGCATCGTGGTGCTGCCCACCATTGCGTGGCGCGGCTTAGTGGCGATTCCGCTGATTGTGATCTTCGGCCTCGCCTGTGGTCACGTCCTCGGTGGGCCTGAGATTTCCGTGCGATCCGCCATCGCCACCGGAACCATCGCCCGCAACGCCGGAATGGCCCTCTTCCTCCTCGCCGCCAACGGGGCCGGAAATGCCATCCCCACGGTGATCGCCTACGTGGTGATCGGGGCGGTGACGGCTTTGCCCTACAACGTTTGGGCAAAGCGGCAAACGAAAGCGATGGATAATCCGGCGTAGGCTCAGATCCCAGGGTTCTGAATTGAAGTAGGCGGTCATTCATAGTCAGTAATCTGAAGCACCCTGGGATCTCGTTAAAGCTCTACCCTTCCAACTCCCCTCCCCCTCCTGGGAGAGGGGCTGGGGGTGAGGGAAAAGCCCAAAACAAGAGCAATTCACTAACGGAATTGTCTTGACACTTTTTACCTAAATAGATGCGCTCTGCACCGATTTCATTAGGTGCATTGCTTCACGAATGCACCCTACGAAACGGCTTTATGTTTTTTAAGCAATTTTTTCCTTTGTGGATTCTGGTTGGTTCACTGTTCTATTGGCCTTTCCCAGCCTTAGCGGAGGCATCCCCCTGCCCTAGCGACATGGTTTTCATCCCTGGCGGCACGTTTACCATGGGCGATGAAGACTCGGATTTTGTGGAGGAAAAAATTGCGGCGGATGTGTCCGTCAGCAGTTTTTGTATCGAACCCCATGAGGTGACGAACGACCAGTTTGCGGCCTTTGTGGCGGCGACAGGCTATGTGACGGTGGCGGAGCGGCCCCTCTCGAAGGCAGAATTTCCTGACCTGTCTGAAGGCGAACGAGCACCGGGTTCCCTCGTCTTTCAGCCGCCGGAGGAGGGGCTTCAGCAGGTGGCCTACCTAAGCTGGTGGCACTGGACACCGGGGGCCAACTGGCAACATCCCTTTGGCCCAGCCAGCGACCTGCAAGGCAAGGAGAATCACCCCGTCGTCCACATCGCCTACGAAGATGCCGAAGCCTACGCCGCCTGGGTGGGTCGCCAACTGCCCACCGAGGCCCAGTGGGAATATGCTGCCCGTGGCGGGAAATCGGGCTGGACCTACACTTGGGGCGAGCAGTATTCTGCCAAACAGGCCAACACCTGGCAGGGGCTTTTTCCTTTTTTTAATACCAGGGCCGATGGACATTTGGGCACGGCTCCGGTGATGTCCTACCCGCCCAATGGCTACGGCCTCTACGACATGGCGGGCAACGTGTGGGAACTTACCTCTAGCTGGTTCACTGTCTACCACGACGACCTCGCCCATCAGCTCGACCCCACTGGCCCCGCTCAAGCCGCCAGCTACGACCCTAAAAAGCCCCAGGATGGAGCTACCCACGTTATCAAAGGTGGTTCCTACCTCTGCGCCAAAAACTATTGCAGTCGCTATCGCCCCGCCGCCCGCGAATCTCAAGCGGTGGATACCGGTACTACCCATGTGGGGTTTCGGTTGGTGCAGGCGATCACGCCTAATCACTATAGTCAATTCGATCATGAACAGACTAGCTTGACGAGTTCGTCCAGGGACAAGTCAGGTCACTCTGACCGCTTTCGTTGAGATGGCAGGCATTTCAGCAATTTGCGTGTGCCTCACTAGGCCAAAAAGCGCTGGATCTTACATTTTCAGAGGGGGTCAATACCCCTAGGAAAGGTGAGACATGAAGGAGCCAATGCTGGAAAGACCACAGCCTGTTGCGAACGACGGCATCCTAGGGTCAGTTGTGGCCAGGTCTACTCTGCACCCTCACCCCCGACTCGATCTGGTCGCCAGGGTAGAGAATCACCTGATCACCCTCGGTCAGCCCCGATTCCACCACCGCCTCGAAGTCGCTGCGGGGGCCGATGGTGATCGGTCGCCGCTGGGCGCGACCATTGTCCTTCACAAAGGCACACCAGTCCGTATCGCAGCGAAACAGGGCGCTGATGGGCACCGTCAGCACATCGTCACTCTGCCACACTACGATCCGCGCATCCACCCGAAAGCCGTCCCCCAGGGCGGCGGCGGGGTCGGTCAAGTCGGCGATCACATTCACCCGCTGCTCCTCTACCCCCAGGGCCGAGACCTCAGTGAAGGCGGCAGGCTCTACCTGGCGCACGGTGGCTTGCAGGGTTTCCTCACCACCCCAGCGCTCTAGGTAGACGGGGTTGCCGGGGGACACCCGCACCGCATCGGTGGACAGGATGTCGATCACCAGTTCCAGGCTGTTGGGATCGCCAAGGGTGAGCAGGGGCGTGCCTGCGGCCACAAACCGGGCGCTAGGCTCCAGTACCGTCAGCACCCGTCCGGCGGCGGGGGCGGCAATGGTGGCACGGCGGGCGTTGTCGGCTAGGTTGGCCAGTTCGGCATCCAGGGCGGCGAGTTCTCCCCGGTATACCGCTAGCAAATAGTCGGGATCCTGCTGTTCGGCGGTGATTTGCGCCAGGTTGGCCTGGGCGGCCTGGACATCGGCCTGGGCGGTGTTGACCTGCTGGCGGGCGGTGGCGAGGGCCTGCTGCCGCTGGGTGACGGCCAGTTCCATCGCCTCTAGCTCCTGGCGAGCAATTGCCCCCCGACTTTCCAGGGTGGCCATGCGGTCGCGATCACGCTCTGCCTGCACCAGGGCGGCCTGGGCTTCGCTCACCTGGGCCTGGGCCTGGGCCTGGGCGGCCTGGGCGACCCGAATGCGGGTCTCCGCCTGGGCCAGGGCTTCGGGCTTGGGCCGCTGGGTCTCCACCCCGGCCAGTTGGGCTTCCACCGAGCGGCGGCGGGCCTGGGTGGCCTCCACTCGGCTGCTCAGGGGCAGCGGGTCGAGACGGGCAATCACCGCCCCGGCTTCTACGATATCCCCCGCCCGCAGGTCAATGCGCTGGAGTTCGCCATCCACGGCGGCGGCAATGGTGTAGCGATCCCGCACCCGCGTGCGGCCCTCGGCGTTCACCGTCACCTGCAACTCGCCCCGCTCCACCGTGGCCAGATCCACGGCCAGCGACTGGGGCCGCAGGGCATAGCCCACCAAGGCGGCGAGTCCCAATCCTCCTAGGACATAAAGCCCCCGGCGCGACCAGCGGGGAAGGCGGCGAGGTTTGGCGTCGGTGTTGGGGGTGGAGAGGGTGCTGGTCATGGGGATCTCCTTGTGACGGTCAAAGTTCAAAATTCAAAATGCAAAATTCAAGGTTCAAAGTGCGAAGTTCAAAATCTCACCCCTTATCCCCATCACTCCCTCGTTTTCAAGACGGCAATCAAGTCCAGTCCTTGGAGTTGGCGGGCGATGAGGAGGCCGGAGCCGAGGGCGGCTACCACCGTCACCAGTAGGGCAAAGAGGTAGCTGGCGGGCTGGATCACGAAGGGTAGGCGAAATAGCTCTGAGTCGGCGACGGCAAATTCGCTTAAGGCCCAGGCCATGGCGTAGCCCAGTACCCAGCCCAGGGGCACCGCCGCTAGGGTGAGCGCCCCCTGTTCCCCCAGCAGAATGAAGGCGATTTCCCGCTGGGTGAAGCCGATGATGCGCAGGGTGGCCAGTTCGCGGCTGCGTTCGGAGAGGGCAATGCGGGCGGCGTTATAGATCACCCCGGCGGAGATGATGGTGGCAAACAGCATCAGCACGGCGTTCATGGCTCCGGAGGTGGCCCCGACGGTTTCGTTGAACTGCTCTAGGGCGGTTTGGCGCTGGGCGACGCTGGCGATGGCGGGGGTGCGCTTAAGCTGGCGGTAGAGGCTGGGCAGGGCTTCGGGATCCACCCGCAGGTAGGCCCCGGAGTAGCTTGGGGCCTCCTGCATCAGGGCGTTGAGGGCGTTCACCTCCATGTAGGCGGACAGGCCCACCAGTTCGTCCACCAGTCCGGCCACGGGTACCGACCGGGTGGGGCGGGCTCCCTCCAGCACCTCCACCGTCAGGGCATCCCCCACCTGCACCTGTAATAGCTCCGCCAGGGTTTGGCTGAGCACCAGGCCATCGCTGGGTAGGGGCACCGATTGCAGGTTGGTGTCGATCAGTTGGCGCAGGGTGCTGGGGGTCGAAAGTCCGGTGATGGCTCCCAGGCGCGATCGCTGTTCGTACCGCAGCCGCACAGGCACCGCCCGAAATGGCTCCACCCGCAGCACCCCCGGCAGTTGGGCCAGGTCGTGGCGGACTCGGCCTGAGAGGGGCTGGGCGAAGGTGAGGGTGAGGTCTTCCCGCTGCACGGTGTTGAACTGCACCGTCATAATGTGGTCGATGGCATTACCGAAGTAGCCCCCCACCACCAGAATGGCCACCGCCAGGGCAATGCCGACGATGGCCAGCAGGGCTTGCCAGGGCCGCCGCTCCAGGTTGCGCAGGATGATTCGTCCGGCGGGAGACAGCCAGCGCTGCAACCCCAGCCGCTCCACCAGGGTGGGCCGAAAGCTGGCCGGAGGTTCGGGCCGCATGGCCTCGGCTGGGGGCAGGGCCACCACCCCGCGCACGGCATTAAACGCGCCGATGAGCGCCGCGATTCCACTCACCGCCCCCGCCCCCAGCATCAGCCCCAACCCCGCCCGGTACTGCACCGAGGGGAACTGGTAGTACTGGGTATAGAACTCGGTGAAACTCGCCCCCAGCCAGCGGCCCAGACCAATGCCCACCGCCGCCCCCAGGGCCACCACCACCAGCACCAACTGCAAAAAGTGCAGCCCCACCTCGGTGTTGCGGTAGCCAAAGGCCTTGAGCACCGCAATCTGATCCCGCTGGGTGCTGACCAGGCGGGCCAGCACCATATTCAGCAAAAAGGCGGCAATGCCCAGGAAGATCACTGGCAGAATCAGCGCCATCACCTGAAGCCCCTGCAAATCCTCCTCCAGAAACCGATGGGAGACCTGGTTCTCGCGCCCGTAGGCCCCCAGTCCGCCGTAGGGAGCCAGGATCTGGTCGAGGCGAAAGATCACCGCCTGCGGATTCACCCCCGGTGTCAGGGTCAGCACCACGTCGTTGAAGGCCCCGTTCAGGTCAAAGGCGGTGGCCAGGGCTTCCCGCCCCATCCAAAACACCCCAAACCGCTGGCTGTCGGGCAGCAGCTCGGTGCCGCTAATCTCGTAGACATACTCCGGCGACAGGGCCGTACCGACAATCCGCAACTCCTGCCAGCGGCCATTGATCACGGCGCTGAGGGTATCCCCCAGGGCCAGATGGTTCGCCGCCACAAAGGCCGGACTGGCGATCACCTCGTTGGCGCGACCGGGCTGGAAATAGCGGCCCGACTGGAGGGCAGTGTCGTTCAGTACGGGCTGGCGCTGCTCCGGCAGGGAAATCAACCGTCCGGTGGCCGGATCCTCCAGCCCCGGCACATCCAAAGTGACCGTCTCCACCACCCGCGATTGCGCCTGCCCCACCCCCGGAATCTCCCGAATCTGCGCCATCACCCCCTCCGGTGCCCGCCGCAGTTGCCCAAACACCTCCGCAAAGCGGTACTGGCTGTAGTACTGCTCTTGGGACAACAGCAACGACTGGTAGGTGCTGGTCATGGTCACCATGCTGGCAATGCCGCAGGCCACGATTAGCACGATGGCGATCACCTGGCCGCGCAGGGTGCGGAGATCGCGGAGGAGTTTGCGGTGGAGGGAGCGCATGGGGGGAGGGGAATTCAAAGTTCAAAGTTCAAAGTTCAAAATTTTGCCTTTTGCCTTTTGCCTTTTGCCTTTTGCCTTTTACCTTGCCAAGTCACCATTCCAACTCCTCCGGCTTGGCCCGCCGCTGGTTGTGCTCCACGGAGTGGATCTGGCCGTCGCGCATGGTGATGACGCGATCCCCCATGGCCCCAATTCCGGCGTTGTGGGTGATGATCACCACGGTGGTGCCCAGTTCTTGGTTGACGCGGGCCAGCACCTCCAGCACCAGCTTCCCGGTGGAGAAGTCGAGGGCTCCAGTGGGTTCGTCGCAGAAGAGGACTTCGGGCCGTTTGGCGATGGCGCGGGCGATGGCCACCCGCTGCTGTTGGCCACCGGAAAGTTGGGAGGGAAAGTGGTCGAGGCGATCCCCCAGATCCACTAAATCTAGGGCCACCTCAGGCCGCATCGGGTGGGGGGCGATGTCGGTGACGAGGGCGACGTTTTCCTTGGCGGTGAGGCTGGGGATGAGGTTGTAGAACTGGAAGATGAAGCCAATGGACTCGCGGCGAAAGCGGGTGAGCAGACGGTCGCCCCCGGCGGTCAGGTTTTGATTTTTGAAAAACACCTCGCCGCTGGTGGGCACATCCAGCCCGCCCAGGATATTCAGCAGAGTGGATTTGCCGCTGCCCGATGGCCCCAGCAGCACCACAAATTCCCCTTCATAGAGGTCGATATCCACCTGGCGCAGGGCATGGACGGCCACTTCGCCCATTTGGTAGGTCTTGGTGATCTGCCGACCGTGGAACAGGGCTGGCGCATTCGGGGGAACTGGAGGGGCGGCGGGGGACGGGGCGATCATGGCGTGATTTTCCCCAGTACAATAAAGACTAGTCGAAATCTAAATACCGAACGGTATTTCAATTTCAAGTATATCGGTGGTGCTGGGGTTTGCCCCGGTGCCGTTGCGAACGGAAACATTAGCCATGCCCAAGCCTCGCCTCAGCCGGGAAGAAAGTCGTCAACAAACCCGCGAACGCCTGCTTACCGCCGCCGCCCAGGTGTTTGCCGAGCGGGGCTTCAACGGCGCATCGGTGGAGGACGTTGCCGAGGCGGCGGGCTACTCCAAGGGGGCGGTCTACTCCAACTTCGCCAGCAAGGAAGACCTGTTTCTGGCCCTGATTGATCAATACCTGGCGGTGGAAATCGAGAAGCTGGGCGACGGCCTCGATCTAGCGGTGTGGGAAGCCGAGTTTGAACGAGAACTGACGGAAAACCGCACCCTCAACCTGCTCACCATCGAATTCTTCCTCTACGCCATGCGCCATGAATCCGCCCGCGAAAAGCTGGCCCAGCGCTACCGCCGAGCCTACGAGGTGCTGGCTCACCTGCTGGAAACCCACTACCGTACCACCCAAACCCCCATGCCCATGCCGCCGAATCACCTCGCCTGGGTGATCACCTCCTTCGGCACCGGGCTGTTTTTACAGACCTGCGTCGATCCCGTTGCGGCTCCCAAAGGACTGTATCGGGCGGGGCTCAACCAACTGCTCCACGGCCCAGAGGGTGCTCTTTCCGGGGATTCTATCGACCCTAGCACTAGAGTTCATGGCTAAATCTGTAGAGCCACGTCATATCCCGTTGAAGACGCCTGCCTCACCCGTCAGCACTGCTACCAAGGTGGCTTCGATCATCTGCTGGGCTTGGAAGACGAGATCCGCGTCGCCCGTTTCGTAGCCTTCAAAATAGAGGGCGAGGGGCAGGGCCGCAGAAATCACCAGGGTTTCGTAAATCTCCTGCTTGGCCTGAGGGCTAAGGGTTTGAAAGGTGAGATCATCGGCCAGCGCATCATTAAGGTCATAGAGGATGGCGTCTTGTTCCGCTTGACTGACTTCCTCACCGTCGTTGAGTAGGTAGTGGCTCGTCAGCAGCAGGTACATCATCGCCCCTGCCACGTTGTTTTGCAGGCGTTGTTCACCCTCCTGGGTTAGCCAATCGTGGTAGAAATCCAGCAGGCTGCTGTAGAGGGCGGTCAGTTCCCGCTGTTCAACCGGGCTAAGGGCGGCGTCTGCCGCCAGCCGCTGGGGCATGATGTGGCCACCCACTGGACGAAAGGCACTAGCACTCAGGGGCGCAGACACCACAGGAGCCTGGGGTTCTGCCCGCCCTGATCCGCTGTATCCGCTGGCGTCATTCCCCAGCATCCGCTGGAAGGCCCGGTTCATGATGGCCGTATCGGCGGAACTGGAAATGGGGTTGTTCCAGGTGCTGAAGGTGTAGGGGTTCGTGAACTGGGCCTCCACCGGGGGAGGAGCCATTAGGGCGAGGGCGGCGGTGGCGAGGGTGGCCGTCAGGAGTTTGAGCGGGCTTTTCATAGGAACCTCTGGAATCTGGAATCGGGAGTCGGGAGTCGGGCGGTAGGGGCGAGGTCTCCTCGCCCTAGGGAATGGGGCATGGAGCTAGGGCGAGACTGAGACTGATGCAGAGTCGCTAGGGCGTGAACTGGGCGGCATTGGGCGCAGGGGCCGTATAGGACTGAGCCTTAACCCGTGCCACCTGGTTTTCTAGGGCGGCCAAAAACCGGGGGCCATCGTTGAGAGGAGCAATTTCAATCACCATGATTTCCCCAGAATGGGCAACGACCTGGATGATGTCGCCGATCCAGTGGTCGGTGTCGTGGTGAATGTAGGCAATTTGGTCGAGGGGGAGGCTGGTGGTGTGCGATGGGCGATGGTAGATCAGGCGGCGATTGGTCAAGATGGCGGCTTCGCGACCGTTGAGGGTAATGGTGGCATCGTAGTAGGCGATGACGGTTTCATCCGAGGTGATCAGATCATGGTTGTGCAGGTAGGCAACGGCGTAGGGTTCCAAATTGCTGGTGACGCGCACCCCACCAGCGGGGCCAGTGCCGATGGCAATCAGCAGGCCCAGGGTCGTGGCGGTGATGGTTCCCGCCGGAAGACCCAGCCACAGCCAGCGGTGAAATCGGCGGCGAGGTTTGGAATGAGGTTGGGAATGAGAAGGTTCGGGATAGGAAGGTTGGGAATGAGATGAAGTGACTTGCATAGGGGGAATCTCCAAGTCGGTGAACTAGGTTCGGTGAACTGAGTCGGTGAACCATGGGCCTGTTGATGGGCGCGAGGAATAGGCCCCAATGGAGGCACTGGGGCGGCGAGCGCAAAAATCGGTCGTGACTGGGTGGCGAAAGTTGGCGGCGTCAACGAGCGGCGTTAACGAGTGGCGTAACTTAGCTGCGTCCGGCCACGCCTGCGAGCTGCTGGGCCAGGGCTTCCAGATTGGCGGGGCTCATGGCCTGGAGGTAGCCCTTGGCCATCACCGGGGGCAGCAGCTCCAGCATGACGCGGTTTTCTACCCAAAATTCCACCAGGTTAAACAGGCCATCGCGAGCACAGGGCAGCACTCGCCAGCCTTCTCGCTGGGCAATGGTCTCCAGGGCGGCTTGGCTCACGGGCACCGAGATCGCCGCATGGACTGAGGTGAAGTGGTAAGGATGGGCATTGCGGCAAAAACTGGCTTCCTCCAAACCCTGACCGGGCATAATCTCGCTGCCCAGGGGATAGACCTCAATCATGGTGCCATGCTTATCCTTAGCCATGACCACGTAGGCTCCCTCCAGGGGCGGAAAGGGCATCACGCTGCCCTGAAAAAGTTCCGCCAACACGTTGGCCACATGGCGCGGATTTTTAGCCGAAATCGAAATGTGGTGAATCATAACAACCTCCGAAAGGTTCTGGGGGCAAGGGCTTTCGGCATTTCCTGCCGATGAATCCACTATCGCCTCGCCGCCCTCCATTCACCAGGGAAGATTGGGTAACTTAAGCGGTAAGTTAAGGGGAACGTTAACCCGCCAGTGATCCGATTTGGTGATGTTGGCCCCATTGGATAGGCTCGGTCTGGAGGTTCTTCGCTATGGTAAAAACAGCCCAAGGATTGAGGCTTCCGTGATGACTTCTGCAACCAATCGCGTTCGATGGACTTCGGCAGACCTAGACCTGTTTCCCGACGATGGCAAGCGCTACGAGATTATTGATGGAGAACTAATCGTGACGAGGGCACCGCGATGGAGTCATCAGGAAGTGACGGGTCGAATTTTTGCGGCCCTAGATAGCTGGTGCCAAGATACCGATCTGGGGCGAGCAGCCATTAACCCCGGCATTATTTTCACTGATGAAGACAATGTGATTCCTGATGTGGTGTGGGCCAGCAACGAGCGATTAGAGGCGCTGATGGATGAGGCTGAACACCTAACCGGAGCACCAGAACTAGTGGTGGAGGTGCTGTCCCTCGGGAAAAAAGACGAGCAGCGGGATAGACAACTCAAGCTCAAGCTGTATTCCCAGCAGGGGGTACAAGAGTATTGGATCGTGGATAACACCCTGCAACAGGTTCAGGTCTACCGTCGCGATCAGGCGGTGCTGACCCTGGCAATGACCCTACAAGCATCGGACAGCCTGACTTCGCATCTGTTGCCGGATTTTTCCTGCCCCCTCATGCGTATTTTTGGTCGGCGGTAGGAGGTATCTGCACGACTTCCCTTAGACGTTGGGATGCGCTAGTTTGAGCGTCATGTATCCCGTTGTCCCGCACAGATTACGCTTTGTCCATGCAACTGACGACCTCAGAGTCTCGCGTACTCGCCAAAATAGCACCTACCTGGGGGATAAATCCATTGAAACCCGTGAGCCCAGAGGAAATGGCGGTTTTTAGACGCAACTTGGCCCTGCGCCAACAAGCCGAACACCTGCGCCTTGCCCAACGATATGAGGTGGCCAGTCAGGTGGTGCAATCTACCAAGACCTTGCTCAAGCAAGACTTTCAGGCCCGTGAGGTGATTCTCTTTGGGTCGTTGCTGCATCGGGAGCGGTTTCACCTATCCTCGGATATTGACCTGGCGGTGCGGGGGCTGGATCCACTGGACTACTTTACCGCCGTAGCCAAGCTGCAAGATATCTCATCCTTCAAAATTGATTTGGTGCGGCTGGAAACGTGCAAACCTAGCTTGGCTGTTGTTATCACCACGGAGGGGCAACCCCTATGAACGGGGCCTATGTGGCCACAGCAGGCCGTCTTCGGCAAGAACTGGCTGAACTGGATCAGGTCGTGGGGCGCATTGCAAACATTGTGAGTGAGTGATGGGAAAAGGACGACAGCGGGGCGTGGTGCTGACACCCCAGGGGCAGGCCAAGCTCAGCGCCGCTCGCCGCCAGGTGGAGCAGGCAGAGAACTTCGGCCAGCGCTTTACCCTGGAGGAACTGTGCGAGCGCACCCAGCTTTCCCTCAAAACCATCACCAAAGTTTTAGAGGCCAAAACCACCGTTGATCGCCAAACCCTAGACGCCTTTTTCGCCGCCTTCCACCTCACCCTAGACCGCGCCGACTATGGCTTCCCCGATCCTAACCCCGCTTCTCCCACTCCCGCCTCCCCACTCCCGCCTCCCCGATCCTCTCCCTCCGCCTCCCCTTCCCCCCCCACCTCCTGGGGTTCCGCCATCGATGTCTCCCACTTCTACGGGCGCGAGCCGGAACTGGCCATCCTCAAGCAATGGATTCTGGCCGACCGCTGCCGATTGATCCTGCTGTTGGGCATGGGAGGGATGGGCAAAACCGCTCTGTCGGTGAAGCTGGCCCAGGTGGTGCAGGGGGAATTTGAGTGTGTGTTGTGGCGTAGTTTGCGGGATGCGCCGCCCCTGGAGGACTGGCTGGCGGAGGTGCTGCCGATTGTGTCGCAGCAGCGGGAGGGCGCGTTGCCCCCTGGCCCCACGGCGCAGATCGCCCGGTTGGTCAGTTATCTGCGGCAGCATCGCTGTTTGCTGGTGCTGGACAATGCCGAGAGCCTTTTACAGAGCGGCTTGCAAAGCGGCGGTGCGGTGGGCCACTATCTTCCCGGTTACGAGGGCTATGGCGAACTACTGCGCCAGGTGGGGGAATGCGCCCATCAGAGCTGTCTGATCCTCACCAGTCGAGAAAAGCCGGGGGAAATTGCCGCCCTGGAGGGGGAGGATTTGCCCGTGCGTTCCTACGTGCTGCCCGGTCTGAAAGCCGCCGATAGTCAGGCGTTGTTCCAAACCAAGGGGCTGTTGGGCACGGTGGCGGAGCATCAGCGGCTGATTGATCGCTACTGGGGCAATCCCCTGGCGCTGAAGGTGGTGGCGAGTTCGATTAAAGACCTGTTTGGCGGCGATGTGGAGGAATTTTTGCGGGACGATACCCTGCTGTTTAGCGGCATTCGGCCCCTGTTGCAGCAGCAGTGCGGTCGCCTGTCTGATCTCGAAACCCAGGTGATGACCTGGCTGGCTATCCATCGGGAGTGGGTGTCCCTGGCTGCTCTACAGCAGGCGGTGGGGGATGGCATTCCTCGGCGGTTGTTGCTAGAAGCCCTGGAGTCCTTGGGGCGGCGTTCCCTAATTGAGCGGGGAGACCAGGGCTTTACCCAGCAGCCCGTGGTAATGGAATACCTGATTGAGAGTCTGCTGGCGGCGGTGTTGGCGGATCTGATGGTTTGGGGTCAGGAGTCTGCTGAAAACCTGGACGGACGGGAAAGTCCCTGGTTCCATCGGTTCCCGCTGATCCAGGCCAGCGCCAAGGAATATATCCGCCAAAGCCAGGTGCGGGTAATTTTGGTGCCCCTGGCGGATCGCCTGCGGGCCGAACTCGGGTCGGGGGAACGGTTAGCGGCCTACCTGTGGCGGGTGCTGAATCGGGTGCGGATTCATTTCGCCCACACCCCCAGCTACAGTGCCGGAAACCTGCTGAATCTACTGACCCACCTGGAGATCGACCTCACCGCCGCCGACTTTTCCCGCCTGTGGATTCGGCAGGCCCACCTGGTCAACACGCCTCTGCATCGGGTGTCCTTTGTGGGGGCCACCTTCGAGCACACCGTCTTTGCCCAGCCCAGCACCTACAGCCGCGCCGTCGCCTTCAGCCCCGTGGACGACCTGCTGGCCACCGCCGACTATAACCACCTGTGCCTGTGGAGCCTCTCCAATTTGCGGCTGTTGCGTACCCTGCGCTGGACGTGGCGACTGGCCTTTAGCCCCGATGGGCGGTGGTTGGCCAGCGGCAGTAACGACAACGTGGCCAAGGTGTGGGAGGTGGCGACCGGGCGCTGTCTGAAGACCCTGGACGGGGAAGACGGCTGTGCGTCGGTGGCCTTTAGCCCCGATGGCGCGGTGCTGGCGGGCAGCTACCACAACCAGGTGCGGCTGTGGGATACGGCCACCTGGGAACCCATCGGCACCCTGGCGGGACATACCCAACGGATCGCCTTTGTGGCCATTGCCCCGGTACCGGACGCTCAAGGTCGGGTCATCGTCGCCACGGGCAGCCACGACTACACCGTGCGGCTCTGGGATCTCCACCGTCGCCACTGTCTGCACTGTCTGGAGGGGCACCAAAACCTGGTGTGGCACCTGGCCTTTAATGCCGACGGCACCTTACTCGCCACCAGCAGCATGGATGGCACCATCGGCCTGTGGGAGGTGGCCACGGGCACCCAGCGCACCGTCCTGCGGGGGCACCGCCACATCGTCAGTGCCGCCGTGTTTATTCCCCATAGCGATCTCCTGGTGAGCAGCAGCTTCGACCATACTCTGAAATATTGGGACAGCCGCGATGGCACCTGCCTGCACACCACCCTGGCCCATCGGGGCGAAGTGTGGAGCCTCGCCGCCAGTGCCGACGGCACCCAACTGGCCAGCGTCGGCAACGATAAGGCCGTCAAACTGTGGGAGGTGGCCACCCGCCAATGCACCCAAACCATTCGCGGATCCTCTAGCCAAATCTATGGCCTCGCCGCCGCTGGCCCTGGGCAGGTGGTGACGGGGGGCGACGACGAACTGGCTCGCCTGTGGGAGGTGGCCACGGGCAGCGAGATCCGCCGCTTTGAGGGCCACCAAAGCTGGGTGTGGGCCGTTGCCGTTCGCCCCGATAGTCAGCAACTGGCCACCGCCGGAGGCGACAGCACCCTCAAACTCTGGGACATGGCCACGGGGCAATGCACCCACACCCTGGCGGGCCACACCGCCGCTGTCTATGGCCTTGCCTTCAGCGCCGATGGACACCTCCTCGCCAGTGGCGGGGCCGATGCCGGAGCCAAGCTGTGGGACACCCACACTGGGGAATGTCTCCGCACCTTTGAGGGCCACGGAAGCTGGGTGTGGGCCTGCGTTTTGGCCAGCCATCACCCCTGGCTCGTCACCGCTAGCAACGACGAAATCATCAAAATCTGGGACATCCACAGCGGCGATTGCCTCCGCACCCTCAGCGGCCACGGTGAACGCATTTGGGCCGTCGCCCTCTCCCCCGATGATAGTCTGATTGCCTCCGCCAGCGAAGATGCCACCGCCCGACTCTGGGACATCCACAGCGGCGATTGCCTCCACACCCTCAGCGGCCACACCAGCCAGGTGAAAGCCCTCGCTTTTTGCCCCAGCGGCCAGTACCTCGCCACCGGAAGCCAAGACAGCACCCTCAAACTGTGGGACGTAGCGACCGGAACCTGCCTGCGAACCTTCACGGGCCACACCAGCGCCGTTTCTTGCCTGACCTTTTTGCCGCATGATCATGGCGTTGATCCACCCTATTTGGTGAGCGGTAGCCATGACGAAACCCTGCGCCTGTGGGACATCACCACCGGAACCTGCCTCAAAACCTTCCGCAGCCCTCGCCTCTATGAGGGCATGATCATCGCCCAAGCCGCAGGTCTAGATGACTGGGCCATCACCGCCCTAGAAGCGTTAGGAGCCGAGCGCACCATGCTGGATGAAGCCATTCCGGGGAAGTCATGACCCGCTAGTTACTCTCCAGCCCCGCTTCAGCCGTCACGGCATCCCAGGCAGAGACAATAGCCTGAAGCGCCACGGGGGCATCGGCGAGGGCCAGGTCAATATAGTCCACTTCCATCGACCAAGACGATAGCCGCACGGTGGGATAGTCCGCAAAGGCGGCATCGGTGACGTAGCGCATCCGGTGCAGGTTGGGGAAGCGCTGATCCTCAAGCACCTGCTGGAAGGCCGCGACTTGGTCTGGGGCCAGACGGGCTTCCGCCACAACCCTGCCGCTTTCCCGTTGGATCAGTCGGCCATCGGTCGTCAGAATGGTTTCCTTGAAATAGCCCGCCAAGCTGCCTGACTCCACAGATCGAAAGAGGTGGTCTTCGGGTTCGGCTTCCCCCTCCGTTACAGGACGGGGGATAAAGTCGGGAATGAGGCCGTTACGGCTACCGCTGGCGGTGGGATTTTGCACCACGCCGTGGGTATCAGCCTCCTGATGGGTGTGGTAAACCCAGCTTTGGTCGCCATCGGTAACGACGACGCGCAAGCCGAACAGCGCGATCTCCGTACAAGCCAGATCGGGCACATAGATACCCATGCAGCCATCAAAGATGGCGGTTTCGGCGGCGGCAATGCGGAGGGTTTCCACGGGACGGCCTAGGTCGAAGGCAATGTTTTGCAGAACGCGATTCCGTACCGCTGGGGTGAGAACGTCCTCCGCATCGGTATCGATCCAGTGGCTTGGTTGCTCATCGGTTGAGGGATCGACCACGACAGCGCCCCCAGGGGAGGGCGTGGCTTCTTCGGCATCGGGCAGGGGGGCACAGGCCATCGCGCCCGTGGTCAGGGTAGCCAGGGCCAATAGGGTGGTCAGCGCTTGGGTGGAAAAGGTGAAGAAAGTCATGGGGCCATTTTGAAATGTGACTTTTGGAGTGAGCCTGTTGCATGGTAGGACTTGAATTTTGAGACCAACGGCTACCGGACTAGGCCGCTGTAGGGTTGCCAGAACTGTACCCGTTGCCCCATCACCATCAAAAAGTCGCCCCTGGGGCTGAACTGAAAGGGGCCAACCTCGTGGATTTGATAAAGTGGTAGCCCCGTCTCCACGGCCCAGAGGGTGATGCCCTGGCGGGGAATCGGCTCACTTTCCGTCAGCGGCAGCAGCAGGGTGCTGGTGGCTAGGGTTTGGCCATCGGGGCTGAAGGCAATCAGGCCGGGATTCATAGGCTGAATGTGGTGGCCAGCGGTCTGGTTTAGGGGAATGAAATGCACGGTTTCGCGCTCTGGGCGGGACAGATTCCACAGGCGGGCGGTGGTGCCGTCGCTGGTGACGAGCCAGTTACCATTGGGGCTATAGGCCAGATGGCGCAGGGGTTCATGCACGGGTCGAGTCAGTTGTCGCGCCCCGGTGTGGGCATTCCAGAACTTGAGGCTGTTGTCGGCGTCGCCCGTGGCCAGGGTTTGGCTGTCTGGACTAAAGGCCATGGGCAGCGGCGCAATCTCGGTTCCGGCCCGACTCACCAGGGGGCGAATCAATCGTCCGGTGGATACCTCCCAAAGCTGGAGGGTGTTTTGGTCGGTGGCGGTGGCGAGGCGCTCGCCATTGGGGCTAAAGGTGAGGGTGTGGACGATACCGTCAGCGGCGGGAATGGAGATCGTCTCCCACAGCCGTCCGGTTTGCATATCCCACAGCTTGACGGTGTTATCGGCGCTGGCACTGGCCAGGGTTCGCCCGGTGGGGCTGATGGCAATGGCCCGCACTGCATAGCGATGGCCCTCCAGGGTGCGGATCGGTGCCCCCGTCGGGGCCGACCACAGCTGCACCACCCCGTTCGACATCCCCGCCGCCACGATTTGGCTATCGGGGGTAAACGCTACCGCATTGGCCACCTCCCCCACGATGCGAGCCCTCTGTCCCGCAGGCTCCTGGGGTGGGTTGCCCTGGGCCGAAGCCGCCATCGCTGGCCCCCGTTGTAGGGTGATGATACGGTTGCCACGCTGGGCGTCCCACAGGGCCAGAGTGCTTTCCCCGGCGTTGGGGCAGTTGCGCTCGTAGCTGTAGCTGCCGATGGCCACCACCGCACCATTAGGGCTAATGGCTGAGGCACTGGTGCGGATGGGGCATCGGGAATCGGGATAGAGGGACTGGAGATCGATAGTGTGGGCTAACTGGGGCTGTCGCCAAGAGCCCACATCCGGCACGGTCATTTCTAGGGCCGTTTCTACCCAGCTAAAGAGGATGGGCAGGTATTGGTGGAACCGTTCCCCCTGCACATACATGGCGTCGATGGTGCAACTGCCGCAGCTTTCCACCGCAAACAGGCGAGAAATTTGTGCCCAGCTCACCCCGGCCCAGGGCAGATGGCCCACGGGGGCATCTAGGGAATGGGTGATCTCCATTTCGGTCAGCCATTCCCCAGCGATGAAGGTGGGATCTTCCCTACCGGGGGGGCGCGTCCAGCCGACCTGATCTCCAAAGGCTTTCGCCGCTGCCGTCGAATCCGTCGGGTTCTGCGCTTGCACCTCGGCCCATATGCGCTGCTGCACACTCAAGCCAAACCGCCCGTCGCTGGCCTCCACCCAGAGTTCATCCAGGGCTTGCAGCACCTCTGGGGGAATATTGGTCGCCAGGGGGGTGCCCAAAATGTTGCCACCCGGATGAATCCACGGATCTAAAATGCGGCGGGTTTCGCCATCGGCGGCCTTCCAATCTTGGGCAGCGAGGGCATCTTCCAGGGCCGTCATATCCACGGGCTGGGCCTGAGCCCAGTTGATTTGCTGCACCGTTGGATCGACCTGGGCTTGGGCCACGGTGGCGATGAGGGGATGCACGAGGGCCGCACTGAGGGCCAACGCCATACTGAGTTTCGTTAAAGCTTTCATGGAGAGTCTCATTCTGTAATGCGTTGCTGGAGTGTTGAGGAGGGGGATACCCCGCACCGATCTGGGTCGTGGGTTCATAGCCGCAGCCCCTCGATGATGGTGGCAAGGTGGGGTTCAAAGGCGGACAAATCTGATTCCGACCCAAACGGCCCGGTGGGATCGCCCGTGATCACCCCCGTGGTAAAGACGTAGACCTGTTCGCCATCGGTGGCCACATAGCCCACCGTGCGTTCGCGCACCACCCCTTCGGCATCGCTGAGGGCATAGCCGTAACGCAATCCCAACAGGCTGCCCACCGGAAACGGGGCTGGCAAGTCGTGGGTAAACCGCAGGGTGGGGTCTGTCCCAGCGCGATCCCGCTGAATCGTGGCTTGGTGATCCGCCACCCAGGCATCGAGAAACTGCCGCTGGGCTTCCAGGGTTGTGGGCGCTCCCCCTTGCAGGTTCACCTCGCTGAGTGGGTAGCTAAAGCGTTCCACGGTGCCGAGGATTTCGCCATCGACCTCAACACAAAGCAGCATGGGGTTCTCGCAGGAAACGACCTGCCATCCCTCCGGTGCCGAGGTTGTCCCTAGGAGATCGGCCCAGCTTGCCGACGGATCATCGATGGTGGAATTAGACGGTGGATTAGCGGCGGCGGCGGCGTCCGTGATAGGCATCTCCCTGGTCGGGTCTTGGCCACTGGGTGTCGATGGGCCTGCCCCAGTACAAGCGGGCAACACTAGGCAAAGCAACAACCATCCGGCCACTGCCGGATGGCGTGGAATGTGGGTCATAACAATAATGGGGCAAAAGACTTGGGCAATCGCGGCCTGATACGAGCGCTATTCCCAAAGCCGGGGGCATCGATATCCTGTCTTCCTAGCTAGGGCCAACGACCCTAGGGGAATCAGGACATTATGGAACTTCAACACCAGTCGGGGCCATTCCTGACCCGATGGCTTAAATCTAGTGTGGGTTGTGGCAGGGCATAAGCTGCGCCCGTTGCCAGAATTGAAACTGGTGGATCTGACGATAGTCACAAATGGCGAGTTACTAGGGCGCTGCTGACCCAAGATATGTAAGTTATGTAATTCGTAGTGTAAGTCTTAAGGGTGTGCCAGTGGCCTATTTTAAGACATCCTGAGTCCAGTTCTAAGAATTACTAAACTCCTTGAAAGCTCGTTGATTGTGTTTGAATAGTTGCGATGACCGCAAATACTCAAGGCTTTGAAAGTATTAATATATAAAAGATTTATGGCTTGGCGAAAAGCTTGAGACTAAGACTGGACTGGATTGGCCTAGCTCAACTGTGACGGTGCGATGTGCCAATCTTAGGTGAGACTGAGCTTGGTGTGAGACAGCGAGGGCTGAAACGGGGGTTTTGGCTTAAAATCTCAGACTTTTGGCTGAGGTAGCTTGGTCATACAGCTTAGATCTTGAACGACAGCCGCCAGCGCTCCACTCTGACGTCTCGATTTCAAGCAAACCGCCTTAAGAGACCCTGGAATAGGCTGTCCTTAGCCGCTGAAGCGGCCTATTCATAAAACTTCTAGGAGATGTGGCCCATTTTTACATGCATCGGTGCCATACCCCGAATAGGATAAGAGTCCACCCTCTATCCTCACCGGGACAGGCTTGGCGGAGACAACCCCCATTGGCGTAAACCTTTATGACCAACGCCGCCGAGTGCTGGCGTCAAGGGCAGGATAAAGAGGTTGTTCCATCGATTCCACGTCCTATGTTAGAAGCTACCCCTTCGCCCCACGTCCCTAAACCTACTCCCAGTGATGTCCACCCCACCGCCCAGGCCCCCTCCAACGAGGAACTGTGGGACATCGTAGATCACCACTTGATCCGCTATGGCGGCAGTTTTACTCCCCGGCTGATTGAACGAGCGAGGGGCAGCTATCTGTACGACCGCCAGGGCCGCAAGATTTTGGACTTCACCTCTGGGCAGATGTGCGCCACCCTAGGCCACAATCATCCTGAGGTCGTGCAGGCCATCCATAAAGCCTGTGAAGAGGTGCTGCATTTGTTTAGCGGGATGCTGTCGCCCTCGGTGATCGAGTTGGCGGATGCCCTGTGCAAGCTGCTGCCTCCAACGCTGCAAAAGGCCATCTTTTTGAATACGGGGAGCGAGGCCAACGAAGCTGCCCTACGCATAGCTAAACTCCACACCGGAGGCTTTGAGGTGGTGGGCCTCAGTGCCTCCTGGCACGGCATGACGGCTGGGGCCAGCGCCAGTACCTTTGTTGCGGCTCGAAAGGGCTATGGGCCAACCATTCCCGGCACCTTTGCCCTACCTACCCCCAACTGCTACCGCTGCCCCGTGCGCCACTGCAAAGACCAATGCGACATGACCTGCTTGGCGGTGGGGTTTGAGTTGATCGATAGCCAGTCTGTAGGCTCCTACGCCGCCGTCGTGGTCGAGCCTATCCTCAGTTCTGGGGGCATCATCGAACCGCCGGAGGGCTATTTCCAACGACTTCAAGATTACTGCCGCGAGCGGGGAATGCTGCTGATTTTGGATGAGGCCCAAACCGCCTTTGGTCGTCTGGGCAGCTTCTTTGCCTTCGAGCAACTGGGCATCGTGCCCGACATCCTCACCCTGTCGAAAACTCTGGGCGGTGGATTGCCCCTCGCCGCCACCGTCACCAGTGCCGACATTGAGGCCGACTGCTACGACAAGGGCTTCCTCTACTACACCTCCCACGTCTCCGACCCCATGCCAGCGGAAGTGGGCCTTGCAGTGCTGCGCGTCCTCATGACTCAGAATCTCACAGAACGGGCCGCCACGATGGGAGCCTACCTCAAAGCCGGATTGCTGAAGCTGAAGGATCGCTATGAGGTGATTGGCGATGTGCGCGGTCGGGGTCTGCTGCTGGGGGTAGAACTGGTGAAGGATCGAGACAGCCGTGCCCCCAACCCCGACCTAGGAGCCGCCATCACGCGCCGCTGTATGGAACTGGGCCTGAGCATGAACATCACGGCTCTACCCAACATGGGAAGCGTTTGGCGCATTGCCCCGCCGCTAACGGTGAGCCAGGAGGAACTAGATGAAGGGCTGGCCATCCTAGACCGGGCGATGAGTGACTGCCTTGCGTCATCCCCAGGTCTCTAGTCCATGTGGAGTGAGGCTGGTCTATTTAGATCGCTTGCCATGCCAGGGTTCTGGGCAACGAAAAATCAAGGTTCATCCTGTTAGAAACCCGTGCCATATCTAGCGTTTCTATCTCCAGCGAAATATCGCCAGACGACCCCACCAACCGATTCACCGTCGGTCGCTTGAACTCGACCTAGCCTACATCGCCAAAGCTGCCATACGATCATACGGATCATCGCCACTGAAGAGACTGACTCCATCAGTGCCAGGACTGGGCCGACGGCGGGCTAGGTTGCGGCCTTGATTGTCCTGTATTTCAGGATGATTATTGGGTCAGCAACCGCCCTAGCAGGAGCAGGCAGGCTACCCCCAGGAGTGGGGTCGAGATGGCCACGACACGAGATGAGAGCCAGGGCGGTAGGTAGATATCCTGAACGGCTTGCCCTGGGGGGGTAAGGGCTTCAGCCCAGGTTCTCAGGGGGCAGCGAAAGCCGTGGGCCACATAGATGACGACCTCGATGCTGATGAGCCCGAAGGTAATCGCTGTCCAGACCGTGAGTTGGTTAGTCAAGCCACAGTACAGCAGGAACAGGATAGACCCGAACATCACCCCGAAGACAAGGGTATGGAACAGGCGCACCCAAGCTAACACCATGGCCTTACCTTTACCTTTCGAGTCGGGTTGACCCTATGCTAGCCCTTGCGAAAAGTAGGCTGATCTGAGTCATACTGTTCAGCGCTTCTGGGTGGAGGTAGACGGCCCCATAACGCCAACTAACGCAGGCTTTTCTAGTTTACGCGCTGAGGATCGGCGCAAGGGTCGAGCGAACCATACAAGGCCGGAAATGTCAGGGTTTTTGTTGCTATTCTGCCCTAGCCGCTTTGAGTGCTTTGCTCTTTAATACGGCAGCTTGATAGGCATTGGCATAGTCTTTCCCTCCGAGCATCACGTCACCGTAATACTCATAGGGCGGAGCGCCATAGATGGGCAGCGGGGGATCGTCTGGATAGTCTTCTTGGGCTTCTTCAATAGAGGCTTTTAAGGCCTTGATACTCAGGCTTTGGGCCGGAAAATAGTCAATGTCTTGCTGGGTCTTATTAATATGTGGCAGCGTCGGGTCGATAATATCGTTACCTAGTTCAATCCATGCGTGCTCGATAGGCTCATCTTGCCCGTTATTTACAACCACAAACCCCTGGACGTAGGTGGCTCCAGTCAGGGTTATCACCGCTCGATGGGCATTGTCAAAGGGAGCGCCTGCTTTGCCTTTGATTTGTTTAGCCATGGCGAGGGAGAGGGCTTCATTCAGGGTTGGGGGCATGGGGCGTGAATTGTAGAGTCGCTAGGGCTGATCGTAAGCATTGGTGCAACAGATGTCTATTGCCGCTGGGCTGATGTTTGGGTTATTGAGTGAGTCCTAGCGCTAAACGGCTCAGCCGTAGTGGGTTGAGGATATGAATCATACTTGAGAGGCCAGGTCAGCCTGCTCAAGCCATGTGGCCTTGGTTTTGTCGCTGGCTTGGGACAGCCCGAACCTCGATGGACGACGAACGCAGGGGAAACTAAGCCCAATTCGCCTATGGTGAGAGTTGTCGCTCGATGCTTGTCCATGGCTCCCATCCTCGCCGCTCTCTTGGCTATCACCCTATGGCTTTTCCCAGTCCCCCCAGCGTTGGCTGTTGTCGTTCCTCAGCCCCTAGGGGCAATTCCTGGCCTATCAGCCGTCTTGGCGGGAGACACGCCTGAATTGGGTCTTCAGGATGGCCGTCTGTTGCCTTGTCCAGTAACGCCGAACTGTGTGGTAAGCCAAGGGGCTGACCCAGACCATGCCATTGCGCCGATGGCCTATACCAGAAGCCGGGAGGAAGCCCGTGAGATCCTCATCAAAGTGCTAGGTGTGGTGCCCCGCACGGAGATGGTGACGCAGCAGGAGAACTATGTTCGGGTGAAGTCTACCAGCCGTCTTCTGGGGTTTGTAGACGACGCAGAGTTTTACTTTCCAGCAGATGAGCCCGTGATTCATGTGCGAGCATCGGCCCGGTTGGGCGAATCTGATTTGGGCGTGAACCGACGACGGCTAGAGCAGATTCGCTTTGCCTTGAACGACTTGGGTATCTAGAGGTTGGTGATTCACCAAGGGGCCGACTGGCTAGATAACTCTCGGTGTCTAAGCACCCTCCCCTCAGAAAGTCTGCTCTAGAGCGTTGAACGAGAAACACAGGGACGTTAGAGAGTCAGGCAATGTGACGCCAGCGCAGATCACCGTCTGGGCTGGACAGAATGGCAAGCGACTCTAGCAGAGTCTAAGACATCAGCAGGCCCAATGGCCCTCGCGACCTGCATGGCCGAGGTTGCAGCCCCTTCATGGAGACCATCGCCAAGATAGGCCCCAACGTGATAGGTATGGTTCTCGCCGTTGGTAGCTCGCACCTCGTCCACATAGCGAAAGGCGTCTAGGGTATACAACGGGGTGTGATGGGGTTGCACATGGATAATTTTTTCGGGGGCGATCTGATGCTCTAGGTTAAACGCAAGATAGTAGGCTGGCTCGGCGGGAAGCCCGCAAAGCTGATTGAGGTAAGCATTGTAACCCCAACCCGAAGGGGTTTGAAAGAAGTCAAACTCTGAGCCGTGGTGAAGGTTATAGGGCTGATAAAGATGCTGATTGTAGTGCAGCATGGTGGTGATATGGTTGGGTTGCCATGGGCTGAACCGCCGCACTTCCTCCGGGCTGGGATCCGCTAGCAGCCGTAGTACTTGATCGGGCGGCGTGGCAAAAATCACTCGATCAAACTCTCGTTCAAAGGGGGATTGACTCCCAAAGGCTAGTCCTGAATCGGCGGGGATAACTATGCCTTTAATCTGAACCGATTGATTCGACCGATGGATTGTCAATATCTTTGTGTTCAGCGACACCTGCCCTGAAAACTGGTCAAGAATTTTTTGGATATAGGAATAAACCCCTCCCTTAATGCGTACCCAGTGGCTAAACACATAGCGCCGCAGGGCCGGAATGGCAAGGTCAGCGGGAAAGGCATCGATGGTGTCATAGGCCATCGAGTAGCTGTACATGGTGAGTAGCTTGAGCCAGGTTGCCTGGATCGATTCGGGGGCAAGATAGTCCCCCATTGATTGATTGTGAAGGCAATGAATCGAAGTGCGCTGGGCTTTGAGCCACAGCCCAACCGACCGAGCATAGAGGCTGTCGATGTGCAATATTTCGCGCCACTTTTCTAACCCATGAAAATTCTGCCCAATCAAGGTCGGCGACAGGAAGTGACGACCGTCGTGAAAGAACAGCCCCGACCCCACCTCGACAGGTTCTAGGGGTACCTTCAATTCCTCCATGAGCTGTAGAAAATTTGTGAATTCAACCGGAAACTCTAGCACCCCAGCCTCTAAAAGGGCAGAACAATCAGAGGACGGAAAAACATTTTGATGGAGGGTGCGAATGTGCCCTCCTAAAACGGGTTGGCGTTCGTAGACCGTCACTTCATGGCCACTGCGATCCAGCCAATAGGCCGCAATCATGCCGCTGGCCCCTCCCCCAATAATGGCGATCTTCATACCCCCACCTCCGCTGGCTGTACCGAGGTTTCTTGAGGGATGGTCGCTGTAACCAGGGGTTGGCCCGACAACCGTTGGTAAAGCATGGCCCCTGTCCAGAAGGTGGGCGCAAACCCTGGATAACCTGAAGAAGCATTGCAGAAGTAAAACTGCTGAAGGGAGGTGTGATGATTGAGCCGACCTAATCCCATATTCTTCGGGGTCAGACTAGAGCCATAGGAATTGCCCTGGGGGCACCAGCAGAAGCGTTCATTCGTAGTAGGACTCCCCGTGACCTTGAACACAATATGCTGTCGAATATTCGGGATATACCGCTGCTCCACAATATCAAGGATGGTGTTGAATATCTCCTCTTTCTTCTGATTGTAGGCTTTGCGATCCTGAAGACGTAGCTGGTTAAAGTAGTCGTAATTAGCCACCGTCAGAAATTCCATAACCTGACAATCTTCCGGGCAATCCCGTTTTGCTGGGGTTAATAAGGTAGGCGTGGTAATCGCAAAGCTAGGCTGAGAATAATCGTGCTGTTCATACATACGAACAAAGGCCCGATTGAGGTCGATGTCTTCACTATGAAATACATTCCAGGGGCCAAAGCCATACTCGCGTAAGTCTAAATCTTTAACGACACAGTAGGCCATAAAGTTAGAGGGTGAATAGTCGTAATCCAACCGTTTCTGAACCTGGCGAGAGAAACGGTTTAGGCCGATCATCTGGGCCGCTTTTTTAGGGTCAATATTGCAGATGATGGTTTCGCCTAAAAAAGTATGGGTTTCGTGGGTATTGCGATCCACCGCCTTAACCCCTTTGACTGTCTTGCCATCAACTAAAAACTCAGTCACTTCCGTATTGGTCAGTACCTCACTGCCATGCTGCTTAATGGTGGCAACTAAAGACTTGATGACATGCTCAAAATGCTGGGTGGGGTAAAAGGCTCCGTCCTGGTAGCCCGTAAATAAAATGACCCAGGCATAGAACGAGAGTTGGTCGGGCGGCAGCAGAAAATCTGGCCACTGAAGCGCCAACAAAGTTTGGGCTGCTTGGGGCAAAGCAAAGTGATCAAAGACATCCTGAAGGGTGCTGCGATAGTATCGAAGGGCCGTTAAGGCCGCTGGGAGGTGACTGAAAATCAGCCCAGGGCGCAGCGGTGGCGACAGATATTTTAAGCCTGCGCTGACGGTTCGTACTTCTTGTATAAATTTCTGGATTGGTTTGCGATGGTCTGGGAAAAGGGCCGATAACCGTTGCGCTAATTCCCCTGAATCGGAGGGAATATCGAGGGCGTAGTCGGGCGTACGCATGTGGTCAAAGCCATTGGGATCGTAGCGTTCAAAGGTGACGGCTTGGTCTAGTTCTAGGGTTTTTAGAACTCGGTTGACAGTGTGGCCTTCACCACAGTCCCAGACGTAGTGCAACTGGGCATTGAAATGATACTGCTTTGCCATCGTAAAGGTATGGCCAAAGCCTCCTGGATGCTCGTGGGCTTCAAGGATTTGTACCGACTTTCCAGCCTTGGCTACGAGGGCACCGAATACCAGCGCCGAGAGACCGCTACCCACAATCAAATAATCTGGAAGATCATTTATTTTCATGGTTTTATCCTGGGTTATCAATCATCCCTATAAGGGATATAGCGGATTTCAGTAAGATGCGACGCAGGCAAGGGGCTTAAGCCCCTTGTTGACAGTCTATAGATGTACTGCATCAATCAGAGAACTGCTATAAGGCAATGTTGCGATGTCGCCTAGGGTAGATAAATCTGGACAGAGAACCCATACCCAAAATACGCCTTGAAAGATCCATATCCAAGGAGTTTAGCCAGTCTCTAGAGTATGTACATTCACCATACTGTGTGAAGCATTGGATTACTGACAAAGCAAATTAAACGTTATGGAACTTATGGCACAGCAATGAATACAGGCTGACTGCCTGACACATCTTTAGGCGGCCTCCCAAGGCGGTAGCTGACACCGCACGGCCTGGATTCTAGAGAACCAGATGCGGTCATAAGATTGGGCTTCCGCTGGTTTAGAGGCAAAACAGGGTTCAGGGTCAACGGTGAAGAGGGCGATGGGTTGGAGTAGTGGACGCCCTTTGTTGACCACCCCCTTGAGCCAGCGACCATCCGTCCAGAGACCAATACCCTCATAGCATCGAGCTTCACCCTTGGGGGGCAACAGATAGCCCACCTCAAGAGGATGACGGTGGGGGCCATGCACCACCACATCACTGGGCAAGCATAAACCATAGTGCCAGCGACTTTGGCTTAACCACGCCAGCAGGTCATGGTTGGCAAACCCTCGGTCGGCTAACACCATCACATCGGGATAGGCCTGCAATAGCCGATGGGCCAATCGCAGCATCGGCAAATACCGTTGGGCACTCACGGTGGCACTGGGATGCTCCAAAACCCGCCACAGTAGAGGCACCGCTCGTCCGCAACAGGTCACTGACAGGTGAATCATGCCATACCGATTCCACAGCACCGTCGTATCCAGGGCCAGGTAGAGTCGGCGTCCTTTCCACCGATGGATAGCGGCCAAGACCAGGGGCACGTACAGGCTTTTCACCCGCACGCGGCGGTTGCCCAGGAAGCGTTGCCATCGGCGTTCGGTGCTTTGCGCTTGGCGAGCGCGACTCGGCCCATAGGCTTCCCACCCTGGCAAACTCAACTGACCGCTGCACACCAGCGCCGTCACCATCCACGCCAGCGCTTTGAGGTGCCGTAAATCCCGACGATGGCTGTATTGACGCAGCAAAGACAGCACTTGATCCTATAGACAGGGGGTAGCTGACATGATGCAGACCTGGGATACGCAAATTTCAGCCTCTCATGTCGGCTCACCGTTTCCCCCTCGCGTCACGAGATTTCAACCCTTTCACCCACTTGTGTCAGGCAGGCAGGTTGCCGACTTTCGAGTTCTAACACTCGGTGAGCAAAATCAGGATCCTGATCTAGCCAATCATCAAAGGCATCGAAAGACTCGCCATCGACGCCTCATCGACGCCTCCTGGTGCTTGCCTATTTAGGGTGCCCAGGCTGGCCCAGAACTCACGATGCTCAGCCGAACGGCTGAAACCATCAAGAGCGCAACTCGTTCATCGTTCAGGGTGGTCTAGGCCATCGGACTTCCGTCAGCCGGGACAGGTCGCGACAGGGATAGCCACGATCAAAATGCCGGGGGAGTGAGCATTCGGGGGCATTTTGGGGCACCCTTGAGGTATAGCTAGATACCCCTGGGTCATTGTTAATGGCCTGGGGTCGGGTTGCAGCCCCCGTTTAGGATGGGTCGCCCGACCGAGGTTCCCTGCCCTGCCGCTTGCGGAGGAGAAGGTGATGGGCGAGGCCGACGGTGGAGGTGCCCTGGTGGGAGTGCCTAGCTCAGGTTGCTTTTTGGGAAGGTTTGCCCTGCCCCGTTTCGTTTTGTGATGCTCCATCGAATGGTGTTTTTTGCTGTGAAGGATGTGTTGAAGCCATGGATGCATCGGTCTAACCTGCGTCTGAAGGTGCCGCCCATTTCCCTGCGGTTGCTGCTGACGCTGCCCTTTGTGGTGCAGGTAACTGGGGTGGTAGGGGTGGTGGGGTATCTGTCCTACCGCCATGGGCAACAGACCATAGAAACGATGGCCTACGCCCTGATGGATCAGGTGGGGCAGCGAGTGACCCAAGAGCTAGATCACTACCTTCAGGAAGCCCACCAGTTCAACCAGGCCCAGGTGGCGGCGGTGGCGGCCCAGGCCATCGATCCCCAGGATCTCGATCAACTGCACCGCTATATGATTTTGCAGCATCGTCAGGCGGGGGCCCTAACGACCGTGCTGTTTGGTAGCCCCCAGGGGGATTTTCGCATCAGTCACCGGGTGCGGCCTGAGGACTATGGGGTCAACACTCGGCTGCAACCGGGGGAAATCCCCATTGAGGCGGCGATCTCGGAGGCTGCTAACCCATCCACGAATCGTCTCTACGGGGTGGATGGGGCGGGGCAAATTGGGCGCTACCTAGAAACGATTGAGAAGATGGATGTGCGCGACCGCCCCTGGTATCGTCAGGCGGTGGCCACCGGAGCACCGGGCTGGATTGGCCCCTACCAGTTTGGGAGTACTAACCTGCTCACCCTCAATGCCCATGTCCCCCTGTATGACGAGGGGGATGCCTTGCTGGGGGTGTTTGCGGTCAACATTACCCTGAACCAATTGGGGGATTTCCTAGCGGATTTAGCGGTCGGGAAAACGGGGGAGGTCGTAATTTTGGAGCGCAATGGCCTGGTGGTGGCCACCTCCACCGGAGACGGCCCCTACGCCATCACCAGCACCCCCAACGCCGACGGCAGAACGCCCCCCGGAGAACTGGGCTTTGAGCGGCTGGAACCCACGGATTTGGCCAGCCCCACGATCCAGCGGGCCTACGCACACCTGACCCAGCAGGGGATAGATTTGGCCAGTCTCCAATCCCCCCAGGCCATCCATGCCTCCGGGCCAGGGCCGCACGATTTCATCACGGTGGTGCCCTACCGCAATGCCCACGGCCTCGATTGGCTGGTGATGACGGTGATCCCTGAGGCTGACTTCACCGCCGAAATGCAGCAGAACGTAATCAATACCGGGGTGCTCTGCCTGCTGGCCTTGGCGGGGGCGATTGCCTCTGGCCTAGTGATTGCCAAGCGCGTGACCAAGCACATTACCCGGCTGACCCAGGCCAGTGCGGCCCTAGCGGCGGGCGATCTGACCCAGCAGGTGCCCGCCACCAGCCCCATTATTGAAACTAAAGCCCTGGCCCTGGCCTTTAACCAAATGGCCGACCAACTGCGGCAGTTGTTTCAAAGCCAGGTGGATGTGGAGGCCACCCGCCAGAGCGAGGCCCAATTTCAACGGTTGGCGGCGGCGGTACCGGGCATGATCTACACCTACACCCTGCACACCAATGGCCTCACCCGGTTTGACTATGTCAGTTCGGCCAGTCAACGTATTCTGGAGCTAACGCCGGAGCACATTGTGGCCGATGCCGAAACGGTGCTCGCCCAAATCCACCCGGAAGATCGCCCTAGCCACGCTGCCGCCGTGGCCCACAGCGCGGCTACCCTGGAGCCCTTTTCCTTCGCCTTTCGCAACATCACGCCCTCGGGCCAGTTGAAATGGTTAGAGGCCAGTTCGCAACCGATCCGACGCAGCGACGGCAGCGTGACCTGGTATGGCCTGCTGCTGGATGTCAGTGATCGGAAGCAGTTTGAGGCCGATCTTCAGATCAATGCTCAAAAGCTGGCCGACAGCGAGGCGCGGTTCCAAAAAATGGCAGCTACCCTGCCGGGGCTCCTGTATAGCTCCATTGTGAAACCGGATGGATCCACACAGTTTATCTACGGCAGCGCCGCCGCCTCAGAACTGTTAGAAATTGAGGTCGAAGCGGCTCTCGCCGATGCCAGCGTGATCTTCAACCTGTACCATCCCGATGATCGGCCTGGATTTGTGGCCGCCCGCAAACACAGTGTGGCCACCCAGCAGCCCTTCCGCCACGAATGGCGCGTGATTACGCCCTCAGGCAAAACCAAGTGGCTCCAGGTCAACGCCCGCCACGAACAGTTGCCCAACGACGATATGCTCTGGTTTGGGGTGGTGTTGGATATTAGTGATCGCAAAGGGGCAGAGCTAGAGCTACAGCGGCAAAAAGATCTGCGCGAAACGATCTACAACGAATCCACCGATGCGCTCTTTTTGGTCGATCCCAAGACGCTGCTCATTACCGACTGCAACCAGCGAACGGTGGAACTGTTTGAGGTGGAAAACAAGACAGTGCTGATTGGCATTGAAGGACAGACCCTGCAACGCCAACCCTTTACCGAAGCCGAAATGATCGAGATTATCGATCAGATGGAACGGCACGGATTTTGGAGCCAGGAGCTTGAATACGTGACCGCCAAGGGCCATTCGTTCTGGGGCAACTTGGCTGCAAAAGTCGTGCAGATCGGCGATCAGAGCATTCATTTAGTGCGCGTCACCGACATTAGTGATCGCAAGGCCATGGAAACTGCACTGCGCCAATCGGAGGCCCGTTATTTATCCATTTTGGATGAGCAAACAGAGCTGATTACCCGCTTTCAAGCCGATGGCACCCTGGTCTTTGTGAATGATGCCTTTTGCCGCTACTACGGCCTGTCTAAACCGGAGGTGATTGGACAGCCCTATCAACCCAGAGTCTACGCCGCCGATCAAGCCCTGATCGACCAAGTCCTAGCCCAGTTATCGCCGGAAAACCCCATTGGCACGGTGGAACATCGCGCCATGGTCAAAGGCGATGTGCGGTGGATGCAGTGGATCAATCAGGGCATTTATGACGACCAGGGCACCCTGCTAGAGTTCCAGTCGGTAGGCCGCGATATCCATGATCTCAAACAGGCCGAACTAGCCCTACGAGACAGTGAAGCGCGGTTTTGGAGACTGTCGAATGCGTCGCCAGCCAACCTCTACATTTTGGTCATGCACCCCGATGGCACCTTCCAGTTTGAGCACATGAGCCAAGCCGTCGAGGCGATTCATGGGCTTCGGGTGGCCGATATTCTCGCCGATGCCTCTGTGTTGTTAAACGGCATCCATCCTGAGGATCGAGCGGGGTATGACGCGGCGGTGCAGCGCAGCATCAACACCCTAACCAGCTTTGAGCACGAGTGGCGCATCATCACCCCCAGCGGTGTGGTCAAATGGCTCCAGGGTCGATCTCAACCCCAGCGCCGGGAGAATGGCGACATCGTTTGGTATGGCGTTGTGATTGACATCAGCGACCGTAAAGCCGCCGAAGCCGCCTTGCAGCAAGCCAACCAGCAGCTAGAGGCCCGCCTAACCGACCTGCGCCAGCGCAACGAAGACATGGTGCTACTCAGCACTATGAGCGATTTCTTGCAGGTCTGTTTAACCCTAGACGAAGCCTACGTGGCCCTCGCCGACCTGCTGCAACCGCTGTTTCCCGACTGTACGGGGGGCATTTTTACCACCCCCGCCCCCGGTCGCCTGCTGGAAGCCAAAGCCACCTGGGGGCACCCCCTCCGCTCAGAGTCCGAGTTTCGTCGCACAGATTGCTGGGCCTTGCGGCGAGGGCGAGGATATTGGGTACCCGCCGGACAGACCCAGCGGCACTGCCAGCACGTGATTGCAGAGGCAGGGGTGGTCACACTCTGCATCCCCATGATGGCCCAGGGCGAAATTTCTGGGCTGCTGTACCTCAGTGCCGCCACCCCAGCGGCCTTGCCCGTGGCCAAACGGCAACTGGCCCACACCGTAGCTGAACAGATCGCCCTAGCCATCGCCAACCTCCACCTGCGCGAAACCCTGCGGGAGCAAAGCATTCGCGATCCGCTGACAGGGCTGTATAACCGCCGCTACCTGGAAGAAGCCCTCCAGCATGAAATGGCCAGCGCCCAGCGCCACCAGACCACCATTGGCGTGATCATGGTCGATGCCGATCACTTCAAATCGTTTAACGACACTTACGGCCACGACTTTTGGGATCAGGTGCTCCAGGCCATTGCCCAAGTGCTGACCGGGAGCACCCGCCCGTCCGACCTTGCCTGTCGCTACGGCGGCGAAGAATTTACCCTGATTTTGCCCCAAACGTCCCTGGCCGACACCGCCACTCGGGCCGAAGCCCTACGTCAACAGATCGGCCAACTGGCCCTCACCCACAGGGGACAGCCCGTGCCCACCATTACCGCCTCCTTGGGGGTGGCCTGCTTCCCGCAGCATGGTCAGACGGGGGCGGATCTCTTGCAGAAAGCCGACCAAGCCCTTTACCAAGCCAAGGCTGCTGGCCGTAACCGAGTCCTCTGTGCACCGCTAGATGGGGAGTAGTCTCCGTCGATCCCTGGAGCGGTCTCACCCAGCGCTGGCCCACATCCACGTTCCGCCTGACGATGGGCAACTGGAAGCGGCCCGCCGTCGGTTGGTCTTTGACGAGTTCTTCTACCTCCAAATGGCGCTGCTGCTGCGTCGAGGCCAGGTGCCGCAGCGGGTCAAGCCTCAAAACCTATCGCTCTCCCTTTTGGAGCGGTTCAAAGCCAACCTGCCCTTTGCCCTGACCGGAGCCCAGCAGCGCACCCTGACCTAAATCCTCGATGACTTGACCCAAACCTTCCCCATGAACCGTCTGGTGCAGGGCGATGTCGGTTCCGGTAAGACCGTGGTGGCGGTAGCGGCGTGTCTGGCGGTGATTGAGCAGGGACACCAGGCGGCGCTGATGGTGCCCACCGAAACCCTGGCCCACCTCTGGGCCACCTAACCCGACACCCGACGCCTGCCCAATGGCGATGGCCTAGCCCAACAGGCCATTGGGCCTTGCTCTAGGGTGAAGGGCTGGGTGAGAAGGGGAGCATCCCGCTAGGTTAAATGGGCGAGTTGAGCGACAGGAATATGCTCATAAATGTCCCTGTTTTCTTCCTGAGCTTGGCGTAAGTCATACTGAGCCTGTAGGTTCATCCAGAACTGAGCGCTATTCCCAAAATATTTAGATAGACGCAGGGCTGTATCAGCGGTGATGCTGCGTTTTTCAGACAGGATTTCGCTGATTCGAGTTTGGGAAACACCGATATCTTTGCTGAGTCGGTAGGGTGTAATACTCAGTGGATCTAGAAATTCTAGCCGTAGAATTTCGCCAGGATGAATATTGGGTAATCGTTCGCTATTCATGGCTTTTTTCTTAGTGATAGTCTACAATTTCGACCTGATCTGCATGGTTTCCATCTGTCCAAGCAAAACAAATGCGCCACTGATTATTAATCCGAATACTATACTGTCCTTGACGATCTCCCGCTAGTTTCTCTAATCGGTTTCCGGGTGGTATCCGTAAATCATTAACGGATATTGCCGCATGAATGAGAAGCAACTTGCGTAAGGCAATCTTTTGGATCTCAGGTAGATATTGGCGTGACTGAAAGCCTTCAAAGATGCGTTTGGTTTCGTCGGATTTAAACCCTATAATCACAATACTACTGAGTAGCGTTAATAACGTCAAGCAATAGTATTGTAGCGCAAGGTGGAAATGCTAGCGGTCGAGGGCCATGACCAAATCGAGGCCGATCTGTGGGAGCAAGCCGACATTGCCCAAGGTAACGATACCCGCACCCACCTCTTCAGTTTCGGCAAGACCCACTACTTTGGCAGTCCTAAATTGAAGCGGGCCATCGCCGCCTTCTTTCGCTCCGAACTCGATGCTGCCGTTCGCTATGGGGCCACTTCATTCTGCTGAGGAGACGCTTGGCAACCGCTTGATTGCACTTAACCCCTATGAAAAGGGTGTCAGGCAATTAGAGTCGATTGTCTCTTGATGGCCAAGGTGGATCTTGAGCCCTATCTGGACATTAGCCTTGATTGAATGGCTGCCCATGTGCGCCGGATGAACCTCCATATCGCCATCATCCCGGTTGCGGCGAAAACCGGGGAAGGTCTTAGATCAATGGTTCGATTGGGTGCGATCTCGTGGCAAGGCTAATCCTGTGGCCTTGGTATGGGCCAGTGAAGGATTGGCTTGTTAGGATCAGGCAGTAATCGTCCGGTAGGTACGTGATGGCTTCCCAATCCTCGGCCCCAAGTGATGATGGGCAACCGCCCTCGGCCCAGGAAGATGTTTTGTTTCCGGTGGTGGCCATTGGCGCTTCGGCGGGGGGGCTGGAGGCGTTTACCCAACTGCTGAGCCATCTCCCGGCCACGACGGGGATGGCCTTTGTGTTGGTGCAGCATTTAGATCCCAGCCAGCCCAGCCTGCTGACCGAGCTGATGGGGCACACCACCGAAATGCCCGTTTTGGAGGCGGCAGATGGGTTGTCCATTGCCCCCAATCAGGTTTATGTCATTCCTCCCAACACGGAGATGACCATCGTGGCGGGCCAATTGCGGCTGAAGCCCCGCCCCCGCAACGGTAGCCGGATTATTGACAGTTTTTTTAGCGCCTTGGCCCAGGAGCGGGGCAATCGGGCCATTGGAGTGGTGCTGTCGGGGGCGAATGCCGATGGCACCCTAGGTCTGGAGGCGATTAAGGCAGCGGGGGGGATTACCTTGTCCCAGTCGGAGGCCTCGGCCAAATTTAGCCAGATGCCCCACATGGCCATTGCCACCGGGCAGGTGGATTTTATCCAAACCCCGGAGGATCTGGCTCAAACCCTGGTCAGCCTCAGCGGCCATTCCTACGTCACCAGCCCCGACCCCCTAGAGCCAGCGGTGCCCCACCCTGGGGAGGCGGAGGACGAGGCCACCCTCGGAGGAATTTTGGCCCTCCTGAAGCGGGCCACCAAAATCGACTTTGCCCAATACAAGCCCACCACCGTAAAACGGCGAATCCTGCGGCGCATGGCCCTGCACCATCTGGAAAGTCTGGATCGCTACGGTCAATACCTCCAGGCCAACCCGGAGGAGGTGCAGGCCCTCCACCAGGAGATTTTGATCGGCGTTACCAGCTTTTTTCGCGATTCGGAGGTGTTTACGGCCCTAGAGCAGATCGTGTTTCCGACCCTCCTGCGCGACCGCAACCCCGATCATCCCCTGCGAATTTGGGTGGCGGGTTGCTCCACCGGGGAAGAAGCCTACTCCATCGCCATTGGCCTACTGGAGTACCTCGGCCACCACAACGCGAGCCTGCCGATTCAGATTTTTGCCACCGATGTTAGCGATCTGGCCATTGAGACGGCTCGCTTGGGCTGGTATGCCCCCAGCCAGGTGGGCGATGTATCGCCGGAGCGGTTGCAGCGATTTTTTACCCCCGCCGATGGGGGCTACCAAATCAACAAAGTGGTGCGGGAACTGTGCATTTTTGCCTGCCAAAATTTAATCACCGATCCGCCCTTTTCGCGGCTGGATCTGATTAGCTGCCGCAATGTGTTGATCTACTTTGGGGTCGCCTTGCAACGTAAGGTGCTGCCCATGTTTCACTATGGCCTGAGGCCCGACGGCTTTCTGCTGCTGGGGTCTTCAGAAACGGTGGGGGATCTCAGCCACCTGTTTGCCCTCGTAGACAGCCACTACAAAATCTACGCTAAGCAATCGTCGTCCCTGCCGCTGAGCCTGGACTTTTCCCCCACCGCCTACCCCCCACCCCTGCCGCGCCCCGACCTGACCCAAGAACGCCCCCCGTCCATCGATATCTATACCCAGGCCGACCAGACGGTGCTCAGCCGCTATGGCCCCACCGGAGTGCTGGTCAATGAGGCGTTGGAAATTCTCCAGTTCCGAGGTCAGACCGGAGCCTATCTAGAACCCGCCCCCGGTCGGGCCAGCCTCAATGTGCTCACCATGGCCAAGGAAGGGCTGCGCCTGGATCTCCGCACGGCCCTCTACCAAGCCCAGCAAACGGGCCAAGCGGTGCAGCGCCAATCCCTCTTGTTGAAGGCCGGAGAACGCCCCCGTCCGGTGCAGATCGAGATTGTGCCCCTGAGGCCCCAGACCACAGCTCCCCTCTATTATTTAGTGTTTTTCACCGAGACCCTAGAAAGCCTAGCCACGGCAGGGGCCACCCTTGAAGCCGACCCTGTGGCCCAGGTCGAAATGAATCAGTACCTCCAGGAAAACCAGGCTCTCCGCCAGGATCTCGACACCACCCGTTCCCACCTGCAATCGATTATCCAAGAGCAAGAGGCCACCAACCAAGACCTACGAGCCGCCAACGAGGAAATCCTCTCCAGCAACGAAGAACTGCAAAGCACCAACGAGGAACTACAAACCGCCAAGGAAGAGATCCAGGCCACCAACGAAGAACTCAGCACCATCAACGACGAACTGTACCGCCGCAATGCCGAAACCACCCGCATCAGCGATGACTTTCAAAACCTACTCAGCAGCATCCATATCCCCATTTTGATGCTAGAGGACGACCTACGAATTCGGCGGTTTACCCCCACTGCCGCCGCCCTATTTAACCTCATCCCCAGCGATGTAGGCCGTCCCCTCAGCGACATTAACCATCGCCTCGCCATCACCGACCTAGAGGCCCGAATTACGACCGTAATCAGCACCCTAGAGCAAAGTAGCCAGGAGGTACAGGATCAGGAGGGCTGCTGGTACGACCTCCGCATTCGTCCCTACCGCACCCTAGATAACCGCATCGATGGGGCGGTGGTGGTGCTGGTGGATATCGACAGCCTCAAACGCATTGCCGAACAACTGCGCCAAGCCCGCGACTATGCCGACACCATTGTGCAAACCCTGCGCGAAGCCCTGGTGGTGCTAGACCACGACCTGCGGGTTGTCACCGCCAACCGACAGTTTTATCAGACCTTTCAGGTTGGCCCTGCCGATACCGAGGGCCGCTTGATCTTTGATCTAGGCAACGGCCAGTGGGATATTCCCCAACTGCGATCCCTGCTCCATGATTTATTACCTAAAAATTTACAGGTCGAAGACTTTCAAGTAACCCACACCTTTGAAACTATTGGCCCCCAAATGATGCGGCTCAATGCTCGTAAAATGACTCAGGTCAATGGTAATGATTTAGTCTTGCTAGCGATTGAAACAACTCTTAATTAAACTTCTAGAGAAGACAAGTAAAATAAGCGCACGCCATGAAAAGATAATTGACTGGCCATAGATAAAATCTCAGTTAGCTGCGATATAGATAAGAACTTCAGGCTCTTTTTGCCAGGGATGATCCTGCCCAAATTTACCTGATGTGACTACAACTAAACGAGAGCGAAAGCTTTTTGGGGAAGTCATTTTCAAAAAAATTTTATTTGATAACTCTTCTTCTTTTACGGAGTATTAGACTGATTCTTCGTGAAAGAAAATTTTTCTAAAACTATGATTAAACATCGCAAGAAATTTCTGTTATGAAGGCCGAAAAAATAACTTGGCAAGTATCTTTATTTCATTGCAATTAAAAGCTTTTTATGATATACTTAAGTAAAGCCTAAAAGTAACAAAAATTAAGAAAAACAGGGTGTTGTCAGGTTGATACTAGGTTTCCTGGGGTGTGTGACTATCCTGGTTGACGGGGAAAATTTCTTGATCAGAGCCTCGAACGCCTTGTTCCCCTGGGAGGAGGGCGGAGGGTGAGTCAATTCCGCCAGTCAAGCAGGTCAATACCTGGATTTTGATTGGATAAATACCCACTTTAATCAGGCTGGCCCATGAGTATTTCTCATCAAATTGAGGCCGTCTACCAGCGTGCCCTCCATCTGCGTGAGCAGGCCACGACGCATCCCGTTGATCCGTCCATCCTTGACCTGGCACTCAAGGATCTCTACCTGGTGCTGGAAGAGCTTCAGGCCGTTGATGCCGAGCTGCACCAGCAAAACCAGCGGCTCAGCAACGCCCAGCATGAGGTTGACCTAGAACGCCAGCGCTACCGCATTCTGTTTGAACTGGCTCCCGATGGCTATTTCGTCACCGATGAAAAGGGCCAAATTTACCACGCGAACCGAGCGGCGGCGCTGCTGTGTGGCCAGCCCCAAGCGGGGTTGGTGGGCAAACCCCTGCTAGTATTGATTCAACCGGGGGATTGGCCAGAGTTTCAGCGGCGGCTGGCCCAGCCCGAATCCACCCCTTGGGATATCACCCTCCATTCGCGACCGGGTGAACCTGTGACGGTAGCCATCACCACCAACGTCATCCAAGATCGACGGCTGGGGGCCACCACCATTCTGTGGTTGCTGCGCGATATTTCCCAGCAGCGCCGCATGGAGCAACAGCTTCAGGCCATCCATCCCGATCTTGAAACCCTCGTTGCCGCCCGTACCGCTGAGCTACAGGGGGCCGTCGCCCAGTTGCGCCAAGAACTCAGCGATTGCCGTCAAGGTAGGAGTCATGAGCCGCATGTTTGACCGCATTAAGGCCGTTCAGCAGCGCGCCCTATTGCTACACCAGTACGCCAGCGAATCGCCCATTCAGCCGGAACTGCTGGCCTTGGCCTTGGACGACCTCAACTTGGTGCTAGAGGAACTCCGCACGGCCCATGAGGATCTGATGCAGCAAAATCAAGCCTTGGCGAGCTATCGTCAACAGCTTGAAACCGAGCGTCAGCGCTACCAAGATCTCTTCAACCTGGCCCCCGATGGCTACCTGGTGAGTGACGAGAAGGGGATGATTCAGGCGGGCAATGTGGCGATCTCGGCCCTGCTGAAACGTCCCCAGTCGGCCTTGGTGGGCAAACCCATGGTGTTATTTTTGGCCGCCAAACATCGCCGTGCCCTCTATGACGTGTTGGCCCTGCTCAGCCGTACCCCGCAGGCCGTACCCACCAAAACCTGGGAAGCCAAGCTATTGCCCCGCGAGGGTGAGGCCATTGATGTGGCGATTACCGTTTCCATTGGTCGCGAGGGGGAGTCCATGCGCTTACTCTGGCTGATACGCGACATCACCGAGAAAAAGCAGGTGGAGGCCAAAATCCGTCGTCAAGCCTTCTACGACCAGCTCACCCAACTCCCCAACCGAGCCTTTTTAGATACCTACCTCCCCAAGGTGCTGGCCCAGGCCAAGCGCCAGCAAACCCAAGTAGCCGTGGCCTTTTTAGACCTAGGGCGTGTCATCAAATAAGCCAGATGACGCAAGCCGCCATGTAAATGGCGCTGAGAAAGGTCTCGGCCAGCTTGTCATAGCGGGTGGCAATGGCTCGGTATTGTTTGAGTTTGGCAAAGAAATTCTCAATCAGGTGACGGGCCTTGTACAAGTCTCGGTCATACTCCCGGGGTGTCTTGCGGTTGCGTTTGGGCGGAATCACCGCCGTTTTGCCCTGGGCTTCGAGCGGCTCAATCACCCGTTTGTCGGCGTCATAGCCCTTATCGGCAAGCACGGTGTCGGTGGGAATATCGGCCAACAGAACATCTGCCCCATCGAGGTCACAGGCTTGTCCGGGCGTCAGATGAAGCCCCGTCGGGTTTCCCAAAGCATCGCAGGTGGCATGGATTTTGGTGCTTAATCCGCCTTTGCTGCGACCGATGCACTGAGCGTTGGCATCCCCCCCTTTGCCCCAGCACTGTGCTGGTGGGCGCGGACGATAGTGCTGTCAATCATCTGGTATTCGTTATCGGCATCGTTGGCTAAGGCGCGAAAGAGCCGTTCCCAGACTCCGGTTTTCGCCCAGCGACGGAAGCGGGTATGGACTTTGCGATAATGCCCAAAGCGCTCTGGCAAATCTCGCCAGGGGATGCCGGCCCGATAGCGATACAGCACCGCCTCCACAAATCGGCGATTGTCCTGGGCGGTCACGCCGACCCAGCCTTTAGAACCGGGCAGCAGATCCTGAATGCGTTCCCATTGGTCGTCGCGTAGGGCATGGCGGCGGGTCGTCATGGTTGGGTATATCAGGTTAACAATAGCCTTTCCAATTTACCTCAATTGATGACACGCCCTAGACAAGTTTAAAGACGTCAACGATAGCCTAGGCCACGGGGTGGGCGACCAACTGTTGCGCCAAGTCTCCCAGCGCCTTGCCCGCTGTCTGCGTAGCGAAGACCTATTAGTTCGCTGGGGCGGTGATGAATTTATTTTGGTGATCTCTCGGCTGACCACGTCGTCATCTGTGGTGCAGACCTGCAATCGCATCATCGCAAGCCTGCAACCGACCTTCTCTATCCATCCCCACCACCTCACTATCGGCACCAGCATCGGCATCGCCCTCTATCCCCAGGATGGCCCCGACCCCACCACCCTGCTGCGCCACGCCGACCAAGCCCTCTATAAAGCCAAAAAACAAGGCCGTAGCACCTACCATTTTTATAGCGCCGCCCCACCCATCGAAGACGAGATCTGATGGTCATAGCGCGGTTCCCCAACGGAGGAGGGATATCCCAACCAGGACAACGGCCTGAAAACAAGGGATTTAGGATTTAAGCCCCTTGTCCAGACTCCCAGGCATAAGAACCGCTCGAACAACGGCGAGAACTGGGCCTAGGCTAGCCTCACCTCAGTTTGAGATCAGGCAAGGGGGCTTTGCAAGCTGATATCAACCCAACGATTATGAAACAGGCAAAGCTATGGCCTAGGGGCTGAAAGCATGGATTCCTGAGGTATTAGGGCGTTCTCAACCCAAATGGGCCTAGCGTAGAACTTGCCTTCTCCAGGCACTAGCCGGAATCCGCCCAGCAACAGCCCCAACCACACCTGCACCAAGGGCCAGCCCAACTGGGCTTGGAGTTGTCGCACATCCATCGCCTCTGGGTGGGCCTCAAACCAGTCCCGCAGTTGCTCAACCCAAACCCCCACGGATTCGTCATGGGCGATTGCAATGGCCTGTTGCTTGGCCTCCATCTCATCCACCATCGCCAGCAGAGCAGCCTTATCCACCGTAGCCACCACCGACTTGTCATCGTCAACGGGCTCAGCCTGGGGGCGCTGTCGAGTCAGGGGGGCCACGAGGAGTTCCGTATCGAGTTGCTGACTGGAACGCACCAATCCCCTAAGCCAGTCTTGGGCCAGAGTCGGATCTTCCGGGTTATAGACCGCTTGCCATTGCTCGAACAGGGCTTCAGCCTTGGCCTGGTGCAGGGTCGCCAATCGTTCAATTACCGCCCCGCCGACTGCCAGTTGCTCATGCAGCTCCAGACGTCCGAGGACAGGTTCAATCGCCTGCCAAAGCTGAGCTAAATCAGTGGTCTCAGGATTAACCCAGGCCGCATTCAGGTCTGCCTCTAGGGCCGAAAGCGTCATGGCATGATTACAAGTTCAGGGACAGCGTCTGAGTTAGGAGCTTTCAACGGACAGCCCTGAATCGGGCATTCGGTGGGCTCTAGACGAATCTCCGCCTCAAACTGCTGAATCTGGGGATAACGCTCGTGAATGTGGTCGAGCACCTGCACCAGGTATTGCTTTAGCCGCCGTCCCGTCAAGCCCGCACAGTGAATGGGGCGCACCGCTAGCAAGTGTTGGTCGCCCTGCCACACCGAGGCCGCCACCGCATGGATAGGACTATCCGCCCGTTTGGCTCGGTATAGATAGAGATAAGCCGCCGGAGGCAAGTCCACCTCAATCCCCAGTTCATCTACCTTGGCCTGATGCTGCTGGGCACGGTACTGCTCTCGCCGCTGCACATTCACCTGGCCCCGGTGACGGTAGTGGGAGCGACGACGGTGGCAGCGTGAGTCTACCCAACAATCATCCCCCTCTGGGCCATGGCGACGTTGGGCCTCTTCACTCGGAAGCTGGGCGCAGGCGACACATTTTGGGTCAGGCGGGCGGGGCATCGTCAATCCCTGGCGTTGTCTAGGGTTTGGGCTGGGTTGACCCTCACCGTCATCCTAACATTTGTGTTGTGTAAGCTGTAGCGTAAGCCTAGAGTGTGTGCCAGTGACCTGATTTAAGACATCCTGAATCCAGTGCGATCCACGGACGGCAGGGCGCAATCCCACACCAGGAAGAGATCGATATCGGAGCGGCGGGTGGCGCTGCCCCTGGCCCAAGACCCACATAAAATGATGCGCTCTGGGGCGATGTGCTGGCAGAGGCGGGCTATGGCGCTGCACAAAAATAGAGGAGAGCCATTTCGGGTAACGGACGGTTAATGCTTCAGGGCTTTAGTAAAAGCGGGACTATGGGGCGCACGGGAGATGCCTTTCCCAAGCACAAAAAACGGTAGTTGGGTTCAACAGAGTGCAATTCAATCAACCTATAGAAAACTAAAAATTATGGCTATTGGTCAGTGTCTATCCTACAGTATCTAAATCATTTCTAAAACATATTTCAAGCTTTGATAGGCGAGTCTTTGGGCGGCATTTTTATCACTTTTTAAGTATTTCCATGAAAGTCAGCTATTAAAGTAAGTTATTGTAGATCTAGCAGAGGTTACGGAGGCTTGTTATGAATCATTCAAATTCTTCTATGCAACCAAGCGAAGCCGAAATTGGGTCTGTCGATACTGAGGCAGAAGCGGTAGTGATGAGTTCAGTTGACCAGTTATTGGATCGTCTCAATATCCTGGAAGCTAAGGTCGAAGAACTGCAAGGACGTTTAAATCAAGACAGTTGCAACAGGCCTATTATCGTCAACTTCGGATTCCTATTTACTTTTAATGATCTATTCAATGTGGATATAAATATTTCAGTACCTCAGGCAGATGTTAAGTTGTTTTAGGCACTGATCCTGCACCTGGGCCTGCTGGGAGATCACCGCATCCTTGGTGATGTTGATGCCAGTGAGATCGGCCACAGGTGCCCGCTAGATTCTCCCAGAGTTACAGATCGTGCACGGCGGGGGTTGCCACCCAGCCACCATCCACGCCGCCAGGAAGCATCTGTCCGATGTCCTCGCCCACCTCCTCGTCGATCAGGCGGTTCAGCTTGGCATTCATGGCCATGATTAGGTCGGCGTTTTTCTCGCGATCCAGCGCCAGGTTATCCACTTCGTGCGGGTCGTTCTGGTGGTCGAACAGTTCGACATCGTTCAGTTCAAACAATTCCTCCATCGTGGTGGGCCGATTGTGCTGCTTGGGCGAAAAGTAGCGCGTGAACTGGTAGCGGCCATCGAACACGCTGCGGACGGTACCGCGTTTCGTCATATCCGGGCGCAGACCCGCTTCCTTGATCTTCTCCGGCCCGCCCTGGGCCAACAGCTCTTGCGCCTTCAGCAGGAAGTCGCCGTCTAGCATGGCGAACATGTTGAAGCAGAAGAGCTGGCCGTCGCGCACGGTGTCAATGTCTGCCTGCTCTGGGTTGGCCAGCACCGGGGAGAAGTCCTTACCGGGGAGATCCTTAGTAATTGCCGCCTTCGTATCGGGGCTGACGTTGGTGAAGGAGATCAGGGTTGGTGCGAGGTCGAGGTGGGTGGTTACGGCCCGACAACGCTTGCCGCCCGGATAGGCTGGGTGCGCCACAATCAGCGGCACGTTGTTCTGCTCGCGGTAGGAGGTGGCCCCCTTCCCGGTCATCTGGTGTGCGCCGCCGAGTTCGCCGTGGTCGGCGGTCAGAATGACGATGGTGTTGGAGGCAAGGCCGCGATCCTCCAGTTCGTCCAGCACTGTCAGGATGTGGCGATCCACATCGCGCAGGGCGTTGAGATAGAAGTTGTGCCGCTTGCGCCAGCGCCAGGTCTCGTTGACTGGAATCGGCCCTGTCATCACATTGTTCCCGATGGTGTGGTCGGTGTGGGCGGCGGGGCGGCCGGGGGCGTCGAGGGGCTGCGAGAAACTTTCCGGCAGGTCAAAGTCCCACTGCTTGGCATACATCTCATGGGCCGGATCGCCCGCGATGTGGGTCAGATTGTTTTTGCCCTGCATCGGCTGTCCCGGCTCGTCCGTGTCGTAGAACATCACGTCGTGGGGGTTGACCAGGTTCACCGCCAGGAACCACGGTTTGTTCTCCTGCGCCAGTTCCGAGGCTTTGCCCCGTAGCCAGCTCGCGGCGGCGGCGGCGATCATGCCGTCGTGGAGGTAGCCGCCCTGGGTGTGGGCGATGATGTCGCCGACTCCGAGATAATCGGCAAAGCCGTAGGCCTCCATCTCCTGGGTGAAGATTTTCGTCGGTGCTTCCAGGGTGTTGTCGGTCTCGAACTCGCGGGTGAGGTGCCATTTGCCCTTATAGGCGGTGTAGTAGCCCGCTTCGCGGAGCTGGTGGCCGAGGGTCTTGATGTCGGTGGACATGCTCTGCATCCAGGGGAAGTTCGTGTTGTCGAACATCTTGGTCTGCTGGATGTGAAGCCCGGTATAAATCACCGAGCGCGAGGACGTGCACACGCAGGAGTTGATGCGGTGGTTCTCGAACACCACGCCGTTTTTCGCCAGCCGCTCATGGGCCGGGAGATGATAGCCCTTGGGGAGTTCATCCGGACGGAAATGGCGCTCCTGATCCGTCAGGATAAACACGATGTTGTAGGGGCCTTGATTGTCTTTCGTCATGGTTTCTGCCTCTTTATGAGATTAAAGAATGGTTGGTCGATTGCCGTGGAACGTTTAGGCACCCGCTCACGGGCCGGAGTGGGGCGGTTGGCGCTGGCTGAACAAGTAACCCAAGGCTCCGGGGAGGGCCAGCAGGGTAAGCAAAATTGTGGTAGATGTGCTCAATCGGCTGGAGAGAGTGCGGGCCGGATCGAGGCCATCCACAATGAAACGCCCGGTGACGATAATCGCGTAAAGCCCCACCGTGACGGCACTGAGGCTAGAGAGGAAATCCTTGAGGGTGGGCAGGTGGGCCTGGGGAATGCGACGACCCAGCAGTATCCCGGAAATGAACCCCGCTAGGGCTTGACCCACCACCACAATCAGCCGCAGGTGCAAATCAATGTGATCCTTTTCAGCGGCGAGCTGCCCAGCCATGATGCCGCCCAGGCCGATGATCATCCCCGCAATGGCCCCCACCCCAATCCACCAGTACAACGGTTTGGAGATGTAGGCACAGGCCACAATTAAACTGGCCAACCCCAGAGAACTGGCCACGGCAGCGGCACCGAGGGGCAACTGGGTGAGGATGACCAGGGTGAGGGCCACGCCAACCCCGGTACCCGCCAGCAGCAGCAGTGATTGTTTGGGGCCAGAAATTTTGGGGTAGTTTTGCATGGAGATCGAGTTCTAGCAGCCTGGAGGTTAACGGCTAATAATATTGATGGCGCGGCAGACCACTACCGAAAGGGTGGCCCGGACAATCTATTCCCTAGTCCACATACACCACTACGTACTGGTTGTTGTAGGGCTGGTAGTAGGTGCCACCACAGGAGTAGAGGTAGACGCCATCGATGTAGACCGTGCCGCACCCCACGGGCAGCGTGGCCACATAGATGGTCGAACGCCGCACTATCCGCCGCGTGGTACGTCGCGCCACCCCCGCCGCACTCACCGGAGTTCGGGGCCGACCCACAATTGCCTCAGCAGATTGCGTTACCCACTTGCTGCCCAACAATCCATCCGTTACGGCCCCTGCCGCCAGCAGTCCACAGGCTCCAATCATCAAACGTTGCATTGCGTTCATGGTTAAATCTCCAAATTGCTGATATTGCCCCTCTTGGAACGCCTGCCTGGGAGGAGCCGATCCGTCGATCATCTACTCGACGTACACCACCACGTATTGATTGCCGTAGGGTTCGTAGTAGGTGCCGCCACAGAGGTAGAGGCTTACCCCTTCAATAATTACCGTGGAACAGTTCCCCGGCAGGCTGGCGACGTAGATGGTGGAACGCCGAATCACGCGTCGGGTGGTGCGTCGAGAGGTTCCGGCGGCACTGACGGGGGTGGCGGGCCTACCGACTACGGCTTCGGCCCGCTGGGTCACAATGCGGCTATTGAGCATCCCATCGGCCAAGGTACTCGCCGCCAACAGAGCCACGGTGCCCAAAATCATGAATTTCATCGGTTGCCGTTGCATCTATTGGGCCTCCTGATAGTCTTCGAGTTCGCTGGGGGGCAGGGCTTCGAGCAATCTGACCCCGGCGGGGGGAGTAAAGGTGAAGCGGTTGGCGGGAATCTGCGGGTTGGTGTTCCAGTCGCGCAGACGGATGGAGTATTCCGGCGCACCCGTGATCCATTTGGTGGTGATCACATACTTCATGGGCAGGGGCCGATCCCCGGTTTGCACCCAAATTTGCCAGTCCACATCGGCTTCCCGGAAGGCCAGGTGATGCACTTCCACGCCGTCGATGTAGCCTGTGCCGAGGTAGGTGCTGCTTTCCACCCCTTCCATCAGCACTTCGTAGGGGTTGCTAAACATCAAATCCGCCCCCGGAAAGGGTAGGCCCGTCTCGGCTTCCATGGTGAGGATGGCCTCGTCGATGGTGCCGCTGAGGGGGATGGTGGCATAGGCGTTAATCCGCCGCCCAAACAGGGTGATCTGGCTACCGTCAAAGAAAACTTCAGCATCGGCCAATGGCCCCCGGCGCTGGAAAAATAGCCCCGTGGGCCGCTGCATCACCATGGAGGCGTAGCTGCTAAATTGCAGCTTTTGCCCCGTGGTGGTGACGATTTCAAAATCGATATCGGCATTGACGCTGAAGGCTTGGGTTCTGGTCAGGTAGTCCGACATAAATTGCAGGACTTCGGTGGCGTTGGGGTCTAGCTCCTGGGCCTGGGTTGGCATCGGCGCGATGGCTCCCACGGTGAGGGCCATACCGAGGGCGAGGGATACGCCGCCGATGGGGTTTAGAAGGGTGTTGTTGTTCATCGTTGTGCTCGCTTAAGAAAGAGTATTGTTGGGGGGTAGAAAGTGTTCCTGGTATTGCGTTGCTTACTCAGGCTGCGAAACCATGAAACGGGGTGAGACAGGCCACAGGTTCCATGGGTAGATCCTCCCGCTGGGGCAGGGCCAACCTGGGCTTAGGGATGGGATTTACGTGGGCGACCCACCCCGTCAGCCTGGGCCTAAATCAGTTCCCTAAAAGCGGAAGCCAATATTGATGTAGGGGCCGTGTTGATCGACATTGAGGCTCACTCGGTCGGAGTTGTAGTCGGTGAAGCCAAAGCGATACCCCGCCCCTAGGGTGGTGTTGCCGGAGAACATCCAATCCACTCCGCCCTGGAGGCCGTACTGCATCAGGCCCCCAATGCCAAAGCCAGAAATGGTGCCCGCCCCAATCACCGCCAATTTTGGGTTGGCATTCCACCGCGCCCGCCCGCCAATTAGCGGCGATACGATGGTGCGACTGTTGTCAAACTGCCCCGACCCACCCAAATTGGTCGTTAAACCCAGACGGGTATTCACTTGAATGAGACTCAGGCCACCCACCGCATCGAACACAAACGGCCCTAGGTCGTACTCGGAATGCACACCCTCCGGGTTCACCCGCGCTGGATCGTAAAAGCGGTAGCCACCCAGCAGGTCGGCCCGCATCAACTGGGTTGTGAGGTCGGCGTTAATTTCGGTAGGAACGAAGTCCGCCGCCCCCGGAAACCGCACCTCCCGCTCTACCGTGCTATCGGTAGACAGGGAAACGTAGTCAAAGTTGGCGAGAGCCCCAAACTTATAGGTCGGGTTCCAGGCTTCAAATCCACCCAGGAAGGCGAAGTTTAAGCTATTCCGCAGCGCTGTTGTGATTTCGTTGGGTTCTAGTTCAAAGTCAATACCGCCTCCAGAACCGCCTGGGTTGCCGTTCAGGTTATTAAAATTGGCTGAGCCTGAGATGCTGAGGGGAATGTAGATGTAGGGCACCACCAAAAAGTGCCACCGATCCGGCGTGGTCGTTCCCGCCGACCTTTGAGCCACATCAAAGGGCTGTCCTCCGGCGGTTGGCCGTTGTCCCTCACTCGTCAGCGGCGTTTCTTCCAGTTGCAAATCACGGCTGCTGATCGAAGGCGAAAATCGGGGGTCTTCAGCGAAGACAGGATCCGAGGTCAGGGGATCATCGCGGCTCACCGCACTCGGCTGGGTCTCAGGCTCAGCATCCTCCACCGCCCCAACATCAGAAGCCTCGGCCTCCGACGGCATTGCATCCACTGACATCACCTCAGTAGACTCATGCTCGGCTATCTCTGCCGCAACCTCCTCCTCGGCGATGGCCCCTAGCGCCTCCTCGGTGGGCTGTTCCACGGTCGTAGCTGCTTCAAGGGTCTCCCCTAGGGAGGGCATGGTATCGGCCTTTGCCTGGGGTAGCCACAGGGCCAGGGCCAACGTAGCGCTTAAACCAATCAAACCTGTTTTAGTTTTCATTTCAGTCTTCACTTGCTCACGAATTAAGGTTTCTCAAGATCCCTAGGGATCAGGTTGAGAATGACCTTTCTAGATGCCCGCCTCGCCCATAGCGGTTGGGGCAGATCAGAACCCAACCCACGCCCTAAACCCCTGGAGCATCCTGAACGCGGGCAGTACGGGCCAGTTGCTTTTGGTAGAGATGGGTGTAGATTTTGGTGGCAATGCCCGACATCACGGCATAGGAGGCAATGGTAACTAGCACCTCCTGGGCCACGGCAGGAAAGTTGAGGGTAATCAACGCCAGGGCTAGCCCCGCATTGCGCGATCCATTGGCCAGGGCTAGGGTTTCTCGCTGCACCGGATCCGACCCGCCCAGGTAGTGACCCGCCAGCAGCGCCGCCGCCGCCATCAACACCACCGCCAAAATCGGCAGGGGGCCAGCCTTCAGCACCAGCGACAGCCCCATCACCACCACCATCAACACCACGCCAATCAACATGGCATTACTAATGCGGTTGAGGGGTTCGCTAAACTCCTCCGTTAAATCGGGCAACCAGTGGGCCAGCGCCGCCCCTACCAGCAGCGGAATACCCTGTACCGTCATCACTTGCTTAAACACCACCGACAGCGCCGCCGTCGCATCCATGGGGTACAGCGCCGAAATAATGCCAAACCACAGGGGCACCAGCACCACCGACAGCAGCGCCATCGTCGCCTGGAAGCTGCCCGCCAGTTCCGCATCCCCTGGCCCCTTCAGCATCTTGCGATAGATTACCGGAGCACCCGGAATCACCGCCATTGCGGCAATGCCCGCCCGCACCTCAAAGGAAAGGGGCACCACCTTTGTCACCACCATCGCAGCTAGGGGCACCACCACAAACGCCGCCACAATGCACCGCACCAGCAACGACGGCCTGCGCCACAGCCGACTAATGCCCGTAAACCCCAGGGCCATCCCCATCGACAGCATGATGCTAAAGACCGTGAGTTGGGCAAAACTACTCAGTAATTCCTTGATGTCCATAACTCAATCCTTTGTCTTAATGGATACCGCAATCCAATTCATTTCCACTAACACCGGATCGACCGCCACCCCCGCCACCGAAGTCCATCGCGTTAATAAACCTTCAGTCCAGCCCTATCACAGCTCAACCTTAAGCCTTGAAACTAGACTGCTATGAAAATTAAGACATTGCAGGTTTCTAGAAAATCTTTAGATTCTCTTGATTATTGAACAGGGGTCTTTGGGTAACTGGAAGATGGGTCAACACAGTTTGTCCAGATCGTTTCTAAAGTACATAGGCTGTCTATGCTGAGTTAAAAATTGACAGGATTAAAATTCACTTGACTCGCGTCGTGCATAGGTTTCAGAAAATTCTCAGCAGGTTTTCATATTTTTTAATGGTTCAAGGCTCCGTGTAATGGGTCAAAGAAGGGAGTAGGGATGCCGGATACACAAGGGAAAAATGATGATGGAGATGAATCATTCTAAGGCAATCTTTTAACGTGCGGATTTTAGGGTTTACCTTTTAGTAATATCACTGAAGGTTTTGGAATTCTGGTCATTTTGCGCCAGCATTGCAAAGAATGATTAATCCTTTGATAGACTAGACGCAAAAGCCATCTACCCCAGCCCAAATAGCCCCTAAGCCCCCTTCGCCGTGGCAATGAAGTCAATTCCTCTGATTCGAGTTGGGCTTCTGTTGCCCATTGTTAATTTTTTAGATCACATCGGCTCCCCCACCGAGCGCTTGCTAGAACAGGTCAGTATCTCCCCCATGGCGCTTGATCGGCCAGACGGTCTGCTGACGCTTTACCAGGGGGCATCCCTCGCAGAACGGGCGGCGGCCTTGGAGGGGATAGAAACCCTTGGATTCTTGATCGGCAGTCAAACTCCACCGCCTCGGCTGGGCACCCTGGGCAAACTTGTGCAAAATTCCCTCACCCTGTTTGATTTGTTCATCACCGTCGAGCAAGTGATCGGCATGGCCAACTCTGGGCAGCGGGTCAGCCTGCGGTGGGATGGCGACTGGGTGTGGTGGCAATTCAACTGCGAAAATCCTGGCCGGATTAGCAATCTCCAAAACCATCGCTACGATCTCGGCCTGTACCTTAGTGCGCTGCGTCAGGCTCTAGGGCCAAATTGGCGACCCCCAGAACTTCACCTCAAGGAGCCACGTTGCCAAGCCATGGTAGATTTACAAGATTTTGCGGGCACCACCATTCACTTTTTGCGCCCCTACAATGCCATCAAAATTCCTCGGTCGGCCCTCAGTTTGCCCTACAACCCCAGTGCCCCCAGCAATAATCTTGGTAGCCCAGACTATGAACGGTTCCAGCAGACGGCCCCAGACCCAGCGTTTTTCAACTCGTTGCACCAACTGATTCAGGCCATGCTGCCCTACAGCTATCCCGATATTGCCCTCGTGGCGGCGGCATCAGGGCTGAGCGTGCGAACCCTGCAACGGATCCTGGCCGAGGCCGGACTGACCTACTCCAAGCTGGTTGACCGGGTGAGGTTTAACCGAGCTATAGCGCTGCTGCAACAGCCCGAGGTGAAACTGCTAGATATTGCGGGTGAACTGGGCTATACCGACCCCGCCAACTTTACCCGTGCCTTTAAGCGCTGGGCCGGGATCTCGCCCCGCGAATATCGGCTCTTGCATAGCCACAAGAGTATAGAGTGACCTCAGCTAAATCACGATTCCCCTATGCTGAAGCCAGGAAAAATCTGAAGTCATCGCATCATTCACGGCTGGATAACGACTTCATCACGACTTGGCGATGCCGATAGGGCCAGGGCTTCAATCAATAATTCAATCAATAAATTGATGAATAATACTAAATCCTGAATGCTTACCCCCGATTCAAATTGGCTAATCGAGCGCCCTGGTGACTGCGGCTAATCGAGCGGTAACGACCGTCTTGTGTGGCGCGTCAGGAGGCCGATACCCACCCCACAGCCCCAACCCGATGAATCTTGAGGGTTCTCTTGCCCGGTTTGGGTGCCTGTATTATGATCCGGCAATGATCTATGCCGTTCTGGGCTGACCCCCTGGTAATGGTGTGAATCTGTGTTAAGCGTCCTGACCAGACCCTTGATACACAAAAGAGCCGATAGCACTTGCCACCGACTCTTTTAAAAGCGAAAACCCGAGAGGACCAGTCCCGAGTCGCGCAGAAATACCTTATGCGCACATCGTAACACTGGCTCTCTCTCGGGGCAATACCCATTGCTCTTTTTTAGGAGAGAGAAGCCCCATGACCGCCTCTATCGGTGTGGGTGAGCAGCCTCGTAGAACGGCTCACCCGACGGAACCCCTCCCCGCTGACCCCACTGGCCAGCGCTTGTGCGAAATTTTTGGCCACTACCGTTGGAACGTCATCAGCGCCGAACAGCCTGAAGATGCCACCGCCAAGCCCTCCTGGACGACCATCAAAACCCACCCGATTCGGCCCCGCGCCCTGTGGGATAAGTGGCAGGATGCCCACCAACTGATTGGCGTCCGGTTCACCCATGACACCTACTACGCCCTGATCGACCTGGATGCTGGGGGAGCCTACTCCAACGCCGAAGGGGTCGCCCAAATCCGCGCCGCCCTAGAGACCATCGGCATCACCCGCACCCTGCTGATTCGCTCAAGCTGGAGCGGTGGGCTGCATCTGTACCTTCCCTTTGCCGAACAGGTCAACACCTTTGACCTGGCCGTAGCGCTGAAAGAATGCCTCAAGGCCCAGGGGTTTCAGCTCAAAGCGGGACAGCTCGAAATCTTCCCCAACGTCAAAGTCTACGGCGTGACCAGCTTTACCGAATACAACGCCCATCGCCTACCCCTGCAACCGGGCAGCGGGTCTTGTTTGCTGGATGACGCCCTCAACGACCTGCCCTGTAGCCTAGCTCGGTTCTTCTGGCTGTGGGACGGGGCCGCTGCCCAGCAAGACCTGGAGACCCTGCGCGACGCCATGACAATTGGCCGCGACAACCACCGAAAACGGCCCCAACGCCGCAGCCATCCCGTGGATACCTGGCGGCACAACCTGGATCTGGAAATCACCGAAGGCTGGACAGCCCCCGGCCAGACCAACCACCTGCTGAAGACCATCGCCTGCTATGGCCGCGTCTTTGAAGGGCTAGACGGGCAAGCCCTGATTGACTACATCCTCCGCATCGCCACCCGTTGCCCCGGCTATGAGCAATACTGCCGCCACCAGCACGACATCGAAGCCAGAGTCACCGCTTGGGCCAAAGCCGCCGAGAAATACTACTGGCCCCTCGGCACCACCCCCAGCCGCGAGAGTAGCGCCCCCAAGAACAACCTAGTGCCCTTCAACCAACGCCAGTCCGAAGACGCCCAGCACCGTATCCGCACCGCCTACCGTGAGCTAGAGCAGGCGGGCACCCTTCCTGACCAAATTACCGCCCGCGCCAAGGCCATCGCCCAGACCGCCCACGTCAGCCAGCAGACCCTCTACAAACATCTTGAGCTTTGGCACCCCTATCACCAAGAGGGTGTAATCAACGCAGAGACAAGCTTTTCCGCCGATAACGAGGCCATTTTAGTGGAACTCTGCCAATCGCCAGAAGCATTGGAGATTAAAGGATTACACCCTATAGCCCCAATTATGAAGGGTAGGGCGCTCCCGCAGGGTGGGGCGAGCTCGGATCCAAATTCTTTTACTCCGGAAAGGGGGGTACGGGGGGATGAATCGGTTTTTCCACAGCCCCCTGACCCCGACCATCTGGGCTTTTTGGCGGACGTTGCTGATATCTGCCATCGGCAGGCGGAACGGTTGGGCTGGACAGCGGTGCAGATGGGGCAGTTCATTGCTGACCAGTTTGAGGGCAAGCGTCGCTGGCAGTTGAGCGATGATGAGTTGATGACGTTGCTGTACCGTTTACAGGCGTTGGAGGTTGACTGATCCATGCCGATGATCCGCGCCCGCTACCCTAAGGATTGGGAGGTGATTGCATCCCAGGTCAAGGCTGAGGCCCAGTGGTGTTGCGAGCAATGTGGCCGCCCCTGCCGTCGCCCTGAGGAGTCGGTGGAGGACTTTTTGAAACGGTGTCAGCCATGGCGGCAGGGCTTCACCCCGGCAGACTACCAGGCTGCGCCCCGGCGCTGGTTGTTGACGGTGGCCCATCTAGATCAGCGGCCAGAGAACTGTGAGCGCGAGAACCTGAAGGCATTGTGTGTGGTGTGTCACCTTCGGCACGACCGCCAGTTTAGGAGCAAGCAGCAACACCTCAAGCGGGAATGGTTTGGGCAGATGAATTGGTTAGTGGCTGATGAGGGCTAGTGCTACTCCCTGGCGATATCAGCGGATCGCTGCTTGGTGTAGCTTTTCGTGGCTCAAGGCTTGAGCATCAGCCGTCAACGGGTGGTACGGTTGATGGCTAAACTCGGCAGCAGGCTACGATAATGGGTAGTATGAGCCGCCGAGGCAATTGTTGGGACAACGCAGTAGCTGAAAGCTTTTTTGGCACCCTCAAAACCGAGTTGATTCATCCTAGGATCTTCTCGACGGGGTGTTTTTTGAGGTAAATCAGTTTGCCGTCGGTTCCGTAGAGGCCGATATCGATCTCCTCGTTGGTGATTTCGGCTGGGGTTTCGTTGCCCACGTTATCGGAACGCACCTTGGCGGTATTAATCGTTAGGGTCACGTCGAACTGGCCATCGGGGCGCTGGGTAACGGTGGCGGCGGTGACTTGGTTGTCGTAGAGCGTTACCGTTTCAAACAGGTCGGTGATTGGAAGTGGACACAGCTTGGCAAACCCCGTCTACGGACGGCTAAAGGGCATTCTGGGTGGGGCGGTTTTCCACATTAAATCGATGTCTTCGGGGGTGAGGTCGTAGGCTTGGTTGACCAAGTCAGAAATGCGGTGTTCTAGTACCAGGCCATCGCGGCGGCGTTGTTGGATGGGCAGGGCATAGTCGCCGTAGGCTTCTTTGAGGGTCTTGAGGTCTTTGGGGCCAAGGTTGCCTGCACCTTTGGGGCGACGTTTTTTGATTTCTTGCAAAAAGTCATCGAGGGAAAGGGTGGCAAAGTCGCTGAGTTTGTTGCCTGCTTTGTCGATGCCATGCTCCACCCGAAACCAATCCAACATTTCACGAGTGGCTTGCTGGTTGGCTTTGGTTAATTCAATAAGTTGTTGAACAGCAGGTTCAACCTCGGCACGGATTTCGTCAGTGGGTGGCGCGATGGGTAATAACTCAATTAGCTCTCCTTTTGGAGTTAAGGCTTCATCCTTCATGTGTGGGAGATAACGCCAGTTATACCACCACATTAGCGGTGAGTTCAGAGTTGCAAGAAGATATAGATCGTCGGTGGAAATAAAGAAAACTTTGTTATTGGTAAATTGTCCATTTAAGTCAAAGCTATAAGACGGATGAAACTGAATTTCTTGATAGATAATCTTAGGCTTCTCATATAGCTCCCAGTAGTCAGAACCATAACGACTCATGGCATACCAGGGAAATCTTCTTTGAATTACCTCTGGACGACTGGATAAGCCTTTTCTATGAGTCTCTAGCCAATTAAGCACGGATGGGTATTCTTCAATGGAACAATCCCATCGGATGAAAATCATCCAAAGCTGCTCCCATTCAGAAGACCACCTATCAACATCTTGCCCTCTAAGATAGGGCTTTATGATTTCCGAACATTTTTCGTCTGCTTCAATCAGGCTTTTTCGGGTTGAGTCGTCAATCAGGAAAGCATCATTGAAACCAGTTAATATTCCTCGATATGGCTTAATTCCAACAAAATCTTTAAGATTAGATTCTGTACGCTGTATTCTCTCAAAGAGGTAGCCAACTTCCGGAAGCTCTAAACTCCACGCTTCTCCGTAAAATCTGTCCCAAGAAATTTTATATCCCTCTTGGTTGACAAATTGTGGAAGATTAATGTTTTCTAATTTCTCTCTAGGTATAGGGCAAACTTCTACTGAGATAGAAGTGTCACTCTTCTGTATGTCTTCTTCTACTGGCTTTCTCACCGCCACAATACACGGAAACACATCCGCATCTTGAAAAATGGGTGCATGGCCAAAGTCGATGATTTGTTCAAAAATGCTGTTTTCGGCAAAAAACTTGCGTAGCGGTTCTCCATAGCCTGCCCGTAGCCATTTGTTCGTCACAATATACGACATCACCCCATTAGGCCGTAAAATCTTCAGCCCCTTCTCATAGAAATACACATACAAATCTGCAACGCCATCATAGGCCGCATAGTGGCGTTGTAGGTAGGGCTTAAACGGCGTTAACAATTCTTGCCGCACATAGGGCGGGTTGCCAATCACCACATCAAACCCACCATCGGCAAACACCTCAGCAAATTCTGTTGCCCAGGCAAAGGCGCGAGGGGCCACGGTTGGATCATCCACAATGGAATTTCCTACCTTAATGTTGTCGTCCAGATAGGTAAGTTGTTTACCCCGTTCCGCCGTTTTTAGCCATAGCGACAGCTTCGTAATTTCCACCGACTCGGAGGACAGATCTACCCCATAGAGATTTTGGTTCAGAATGGTTTTGGTGAGATCAAATAAACTACGCTGACCTAGAAACTCGCCCGTATCATCTGCCAGCTTGAGGGCTGCTAGTTGTTCGTTGACCCGTTCGTACTCATTATTGAGATAATCAAAAGCGGCAATCAAAAATGCCCCCGAACCACAGGCCGGGTCAACCACACGGGTTTTGACGAGTACCTCATCACGGTAGCGTTCCCAAAACTGAATTTCGGCTTTGCGACGTTGGCGCACCGCATTGGCACGAATTTGGTCGATGCCTATCTCTTGCCAAAGGGCTTTTTCCTTGCGGTGCAAATAGCCACCCAACGCCACCGAGACAATATATTGAGTGATAAACGCCGGAGTGTAGTAAACGCCCTGGGTTTTGCGTTGGCCTTTCTTTTGGTCGTAGGTTTCCCCCGCTGCCAGTGCTCGCAGTTCCTCCAAATCGGTAACAGATTGCTCAAAAATGTGGCCCAAAATGTTGACCGACACCTCAGACTCGAAATCGTAGCGGGCCAGTTTTTTAAGCTGAGTGCAGAGAATATCCGACACCTGAAGCTGATCATCAAGCAACGGATCATACTTAAAGAGACCACCGTTGTAGCCCAGAATCGCTAGGGACGGATTTCCCTGATCCACCGCCCGAAAAACGGCCTTGTAGTTTTCCCAAATGAGGCGAGGATTATAGGGATCTTGGTGATCGTGGGCTTGCTGAAGGGTTTCCTTAGGTAGAAGGTCTTTGTCTTCGCAAAAGGCAATAAACAGCACCCGATCTAGGGTTTTTTGGGCTTTTTCGATTAAGGCAATGTCTCGATCTGGCAAATCAGCAGGGCCAGTGGCACGAAAATGACGGGCTAGGTTGATTCGCACCTGTTTATATTCTTCATAGAGGGCTTTAGTAATTTCCACCTCTGCCTTGTCAGACTCAACTAAAAGTTGGTCAATCACCGAACGGGCTTTGGGGTCGGCACTGGGGGGCAAAAAGTTTTGCCGACATAGCACAAAGTAAAAGGCTTTGAAGGTCGTGATATCGGTCAAATCCTTCAGCCGAAAAACCTCATAATAGGCTGGAGTTTTACTGGTTTGATACAGCCGAATTTCACGATAGTTTGACACCAGCACCCAGCGACAATCGGCGGTGTAGTTGGCATAGCGCCACCCCTGGTCTACTGCAGATTCCTTACGGCCTGGGGCAGCACGGTCTAGGTCATTTTTGGCTCCCTTTAGCTCGATGGGCGCAATCACTCGGCCCTCTAACTTTTTGCCGCCCTTCTGGTTTGTCACGGCATGGAAAAAGCCCAGCGCTCCATCGGCAGAACCGCCACCATCGGAAATGGTCTGCTCGGCGTGCAGTTCCCACTGTTGTCCTGCGCCACCAACCACCGAGCGATAGCCCAAAACCTCCTGAAACACCTTCTGCAAAAATTCCCCGTGCAGCGAGGTTTCCTTCACCGCATCCAGGGTGCCGCTCTCTAGGGCCTTCACCCACTGCAACATCGTTTGATGTCGCGTTGTGATGTCATCAGGAAACGTAAACCCCTTCAGCGCTCGGCTTAGAGTCTTTTCTTGAAACAGGCGGTGGTGGCTGGATTGAGGCATGGCAGCAGGGGCCAGAGGGTTTTGTCTAAGGGTACTTCTCATCCCTCAAAGTTGACCACTCCATGGATAGATCCCAGCGTTCTCTAAGAATCCTGGGATCTGGGGACACCAACAATCAGCTACTACTGCTACTGCTGGGCTGGGGCAGTTTGGGAATCAACCAAGCTAGGAACTGATCTTGGGAACGGGTTTGTACTAAGACCTTTCCTGGCCCGGTGAGATCCACCACAAAGCCCTCACCGCTAAAGAGAAAGGTCTTCATGCCGCCGACGGATCGGGTTTTGAAGGGCATGGATTCGCTGAGGGCTACCAGGTGCCCGGTGTCGATGGTGAAGGATTCGCCCGCCGCCAGGGTAAATTCGTGGATTGCGCCATAGGAGGACACGACCACCTGGCCTTGGCCTTCCGCCCGCAGCATAAACAACCCGCCCCCCGTGCCAAAGAAGGACTTGGATCCGCCCCATTTGGCATCTAGGGTAACGCCAATATCCGAGGCCACATACGCCCCCGACTGGATCAGCATCGGCTCACGGAGGGTAATCACGTTCAAATCCCCCGGCAAAGAAGGGGCCACCCACACCTCGCCGCCCTGGGCTGGAGCGGTGTACACATTTTGAAAGAAGCTTTCTCCACCCAAAAAGGAGCGCTTGAGAGCCTGCATGATGCCCCCTGTTTTGGTTTCTAGGGTCGTCCCGGTGGACATCCCCACCATCGAGGAGGCTTCTACCCGTACCTGTTCGCCCCCTCGCAATTGAACACGGCCAAGGGTGTAGGCGGGCTGATACATCAATTCAACTTGCATGGCGAATCATTCCTAAAATGAATCGGTCACTGCGATCATCGCTGGATTTTCGGAATCAGTAGAATAAGAAACATCAATGCCGATCTATGGAGCGCTTGGATCATGGGTCAAGCTGTCTCATCTCCCCCCACCCACCTCACCTTTGAGGACTATTTGGCCTACGACGACGGTACCGATACCCGCTACGAACTGGTGGATGGAGTTTTAGTGGAAATGCCGCCCGAATCCTTTGAAAACAACACCATTGCCAGAAAACTATTGCTTGAACTGGCGAAACATTTCCCGGTTGCCCTACTCGGCCACAAAGATACGGAAATCGAGATCACAGGTCGTCGGGCACGGTGCCGTATCCCCGATGTGCTGGTGCATACGGAAGACTCCGCCGCCGCCCTAGCAGGTGCCCCCCGCGCCACCATCACCCGCGATATGCCCCCTCCGGCCCTGGTGGTGGAAGTGGTCAGCCCCGGACAGGCCAACCGAGAACGGGACTATCGCTATAAGCACACCGAGTACGCGGCACGGGGCATTGGCGAATACTGGATTGTCGATCCCGAAACCCGCCAAGTCACCCTCTGCCGCTGGGTGAGCGGCCAATACGAAGACCAGGTTTACAGCGGTGATGAGAAGCTTCAATCCGACCTCGTGCCTGAATTTGGCTTAACCACTGCCGAGATTTTTGCATAGTCATGATTGGGTTGCGGTGGGTTTAGATTCCAGGGTTTTTGAAGAACTCTGGGATCTCGCTTTGAGGGCTACGATTCTGGGGCAGCGATGGCCGCTGTGGGGTCGGCTCCATTGGCAGACGGCAGGGCTGGGATTTCCTGCATCACACAGAAGTAAACGTCCTCTAGGTCGGGTTTGATGGCATCAAACCCGGCACCGGGGTCGGCTTCGCTATAGATGTGGGCAATGATGTCGCCCATGAAGAACCGGGTAGGTTTTGGTCAGCCCCCGAATTTGAATCGGGGTAGCCGTTGAATGAGCCGTCATAGTGGGTTGAATTGGCTAGGAATGCAGAGTAAAGCTGAGGCTGTCAGGGGAAGCTTTGGTTAATCATCAAGTCCTCGTCGCCCTCACCCTAAATACCTCTCCCAACTTGGGAGAGGGACTTTGAAGGAGTTTCTGGCTCCCCTCTCCCAGGGGGTGAGGGGCTGGGGGTGAGGGCGACCGGAATCACCCGGTCTACCCATCCGACCGAAGCCTGAGTTGGGTGGGCCTAGGGACGTCCCTGCTCATAACCATCGGCATAGCCACGGGTGTATTCCCGCGAGAGGTTGGCAGGCAGACCATGGCTTCCGGCCACGGGGTCGTAGGTGCGTCCGGCCCGACCATCCTCTAGGCCATGCTGGTAGCCATCGTCGTAGTAGCGCTGGAGGCCAGAGGGGTTGCCGGGACGTCCGGCAGTGTAGCCATCACTGTAGCCACGGGTGTAGGCACGGGAGGCATCGGCGGGCAAATCGCGACTTCCGCCCACGGGGTCGTAGGTGTTGCCAGCCTGGGCATCGGCCAATCCGGCTTGGTAGCCCGTGTCGTAGTAGGAGACTGAGGGCTGCGAATCCCGGATTTTTAAGTACGCGCCCGAGACCCAACCTTCGGTTTGGGGATAGCCGCTGGTCATGGGCACAATGCGGTACCAACTGTCGGCCCCGTCGCCATACTGGCCTGTAATCCGCACCACGGCATCGCGGTGGAGCACATAGAGCACTCGGCGATCCGTACCTGCCCCATCCCGCACATTCAGCTCATTGGGAATAACGGTGCCATAAAGCTGAGCCTGGGCAATCAGTTGGGGCGAGGCCAGAGGAATCGCTCTGGCCACCTCCGCCATCGGCCATAGCCCAACGATCATCGCCAACGGCCAATATCTCAACATGGGGTTTACCACTCCTTAAATCTCACGACAATGAGTTAATCAAAAAGATACTCACCTCTTGTCTACCGAGCTAGATCAACCCAGTCAGAGAGAGTAAGTCAACCGTATAGTAGACCTCCTTTGTCAACAGCAATTGTTAAAATTTATTTGAAATACTAAAGCCATCTTGAAGGTCATCTAATTCATCTTTAGAAAGTAGACTAAGCCTCATCCAAGCCTTAAAGTTCGTAAAAGTCTTGTTAGATCTTAGAGAAATTTTTTTGGTGAGATTCCATCTGCCTTGCTAGTCAAGGGTTCTAGAGGCTCGTCGAAGGATTGTCTGACAAATACGAGATTTAATTAGGCTGGTTAAAATCGGCTTAATAGGCTTAATAATTGATGTACTCGCCTCAAAAATAGGGCCGTAATAGGCTATAAGTGGCCTAGGGAATTACGGTCATGCCTCTGGCAAATCTTCCTCGGCAGAAAGATCGCTTGATTTTGCCTTCGCTAGGGGTGTTGTCGCAGAGCCTATGACAACGATGGGCTTAGGCTTATCGTTTAATCAATTTATTTGTCACGTTGTAAAAGACATGAAATGGTTAACGTTTGTGCTGCTGCTGGGGCTCTGGACAACAGCCTGCCAGCGAACACCCCCGGTTTCTGTGGAACCGGACAACCCGGAGATCGCCGTAACTGATCCAGATGTGGCCGAACCAACGGCGGAGGATCCAACCACTAGCCCAGAGCCAGCACCGGAACCGGAACCCGATCCGGGCAACCCCATCAAAACGGGCACGGTGAGGGCCGAGCCGTCCCTGCGGATCCACACCACCCCCGGCACGAATACGCCCGTCATCTATGCCGCCCCCAACGGCACCCGGTTAGATATTTTTGCCGAAACCGCCATGGGCGATAGCACCTGGTATCAGGTGAGGAGTACTCTATCGCCCCGGTTGGGTTGGGCCTATGGTGGCAATATTGCAGTCGATGGCGAGGGAAATCTCACCTCAGATCGCCCGCCGCCGCCAGAACCCCCTCCACCGGATCGTCCACCGCCAACGGATAGCCTCTCCATGACCTGTGCCGGAACCTTATCGAACGGCACGAGATTTACGGTGAGCTACACCCGTGAGGCAGGCTTTAGCCGCTTCACCCTCACGCCCGACTCCGGCGATCCGCTCACGGCTAATTTGGCCTACTCCGGCAAAACCGACGCCCAGCACGGAGTATGGAAAGGCCAGCTTAGCGAGTCGGAGGTGCGGGTGCATCACCTCTCGAACCAAGCCGCCAAGCCGGGGGATGAGGTTCGGGTGTTTTACAACATTTTTGATGGCAGCGCGGTGTGCCGTTAGAGGGCCAGGGGAAGATATTCAAGACGTCAGAATCGACCCCTAGGCCGTCCCATCGGCGTCAAGTAGGAATGCCGACTCTAGGATTGCCGCACATGGCCCAATTTTACCCGATTGGCGGTGGCACGTCTCTCTGCTCTATCGCTACGCAGACGCTTGGCATAACTTCGAGGGGGACTCACATCCGCCCTGCTTTCATCTGATCTCAAGTCAGACTCCCCTAACCCAAATTCCCAAGTGGTGGGGTTGTAGGGCTCATTCGCGGCGCTGACCCTACCTAGAACACTCTGCTCACTGTAGTTTGTCTTTACGCTCCGGGAGTCTTTTAAGCCTCCTGGGTCTCTGGATTTCCTTTACGGTGCCGAGGACGGGGCACGTGCGACGATTGCTCTAACCGCTTGAGATAATCCCACCCTCGCTGTGGCCACACCTTCGGCACCCCCAAAATCTCCGCCATCACCTGAGCCACCTTCGGCCCATTCCAAACCCCATTGTCGTCAGGGGGCATTTCTAACCGAGCGGCCAACGCCTGTTGTTGTTCCGCCGTGAGCAGACTCCGAGGCTGGTGAGGGCGCGAATCTTTGCGACGATTGCGTACTCCATTGGCACCCTCGCGGTTATAGGCCGTCACGATGGAGCGAGCATAGTCATAATTCAAGCCCACCGCTTTGGCCGCCTCCGTCAGCGCCATGGGCTTGTGAATAAGCCACAGTAGGTGCCAGCGGCGAGCTTCAACGGGGTCGTGACTGGCCCGATAGCGGGCTTTCAATTCATCAACCGAAAAATGAGGTTCGAGATGGAGGGGTCTAGGCATAGTCTCAGTCTATCCCATTTCAGAGGTATAGAACTCGGATATGGGTTGTCCCACGGTACAGGGACAAAACTTGAGGTGAGGGGCTGCAAGCCTGTCCAGTAGAGGGTTGACAGAAGGAGGAATAGGGAGGTGAGCTAGGAATTACCACAGACCTATGCTTCCTCCCCATGACTCAGATTAACCGACTTCAATCGGCCCTGCGTGCTCATCTACCGTGGCACGGTAGATGACTGACGTTTCTAGCGCTGTTTCTGGTGGCCATGTTCCGGGTGGAGACGGTGAACCTAGATAAACTGTCGTCGGTGTTTGCCAATCGGGCTAAACCAGAGTCGAGTTACAAACGACTCACACGGTTTTTGCGGGAGTTTCCGGTGGATTTCAATGATATTGCGCAGGCCGTGGTGAGTTGGAGCCAGATTCCTCAACCCTGGACCTTGAGCCTCGACCGCACGAATTGGTCATTTGGCTCGGTTCATTTCAACATCCTAATGCTGGGGATCGTCCATGAAGGGGTGGCCTTCCCCTGTTCTGGACGATGCTGGACAAGCGGGGCAACAGTAACAGCGACGAGCGCATCGACCTCCTGGAGCGCTTTGAGCGGGTGTTTCCAGATGCCAAGGTGCGGTGTCTGACGGGCGACCGAGAGTTTGTGGGTAAGGAGTGGTGCAGTTATCTGCTGTTGCCCAAGACCCTGCCCTTTCGTCTCCGGTTGCGCCATAGCGATAAGATGAGCTCCCGTTCTGGGAAGTCTCGCCAAGCGGGAGAACGGGTCTTTGCCAGTCTCAGGGCCGGGGAAACGCGGATTCTATCGGGAAAACGATGGGTCTGGGGCCGACGGGTCTACGTCATCGCCACCCGCCTCGCCGATGGCGAACTCCTGATTCTCGCCACCCACCACGCCCCTCAGACGGCCCTCGCCGACTACCGACTACGCTGGCGCATTGAGATACTCCAGCCTCAATACCCCCATAGTCATCTTCAGGCGGATGCTGAGGTGGTGGAATCGAAGGTGTGTGCTTTGCCATGGGTCTTCTCCAGTCAAAAATTTGAGTTTATACCGGTCAAACCGTCTAGTCAGGAGGACAAGCAATGCTGGGTGTTTCCCCTTGCCAGCGTTGCCTGAGGATCTCCCGGGTGGGGCATTGACGGTGAGTTCTGAGGCGTTCCAGTTCGGCCTCATCGGCCCAAATGATCCAGTGTTTAGGGGGTTCTGCCGGTTGTCTGGCCTTCACCCACCCTCGTTGCACCCAGTTATAGAGGGTCATCGTCGGCATGTCCAGTTTGGCAGCCAAGTCCGGCAACCACCATTCGGGGGGCGGCAACGGTGCTTTTGCCGGAGTCGCTGCGTGAGATCTTAAGCCAAGCTTGCGAATTAACGTTTGCACCATTTCTGGATTGAAGGTTTGACGACGCTTTGGGGGGCGAAACCCGTCTTGATGCAAGCAGTCAATGATGTCGCGGGTGGTAAGATTGGCCTGGGTCAGTTGTTCAAGCCGTTGACACAGTTGCGGGTAGTCACTCAGTTGAGTCCATTTGGCGACCGGGCGAGTGATCTGAGCCTGACTCGAATCGCCGCCCGCCCATTTAATCGTCACCTGTACCTGTTCGGTATCGCCCACCACGGTCATGAGGATGCCGTCAATCATCTGTCGAATCACGTCTTTGCGTTGCGCCATCGTGGTCGTGGGCGCGGCCCAGAGTAGGGGCAGGCTGTCTGCGAGTTGCTGAATCTGCTGCTTTTCGTCAGGCGAGAGGCCTTTCGGTTGGTCATGACAAAACCGCTGGTAGTCGTCCCGCAGGGTGTGCTGAGCCTGCAATGCAGCTTCCCATGCTTGAGCCAGTTGTCGGGCGACTAAGCGATTTTCCGGCTCAACGAACTGGTAATGCCGCTGGGCTCTATCGGCTTCGAACTGAGCCCGCTCCAATCGCTGTTGCCATAGAATATCAAGCTCGGCTCGGTCTTGCTCCAGATGAGCGGCAGCCGCCAAGGAAAGGTCTAAAGCAGCCGGCTCCAAGGCGCGCAGCACTTGTCCCGTGACATACTCATCCAGACAGGTGCCCGACACGTGCTGGCAAAATTGGCCCCCATAATCGCTCATCGCCCGATTGCAGACATAGCGGTGATAGCCGCCTGCCCGGTGATATTGAACCTGCAGACGGCATCCACATCGCCCACACACCAGAAGCCCACTCAAAAGACCCACTCCCTCTCGCGCATGACCGAGTTCATCCGCTCGATTCCGATTCGCTTTCAGTTGAGCCCCATTCCGCTGGTACTGCTCCCAGGAAATGTAGGCCGGGTGGTGGTCTTGGATTAAGACCAGCCACTCTTCAGGGGGTTTGACGACACAGCCAGTATGGGGACGACCGGCTTGCTTTCTGCGGGCATCGACTTGTTTACGTCCGTAGGCATAGGCTCCGGCATAGGCGGGATTTTTTAGCAGATTTTGTAAGGTCGGGCGATTCGGACGTCGCCACTGCAACTCCCCTTTGTCGAGGCCATACAACACCCGCACCCCCACTTGAATGTCATGACTGACCAAATACCGTAGGGTGGCATTGAGGGTGCCTAATTCCTCAAATTTGCGGAAGATTAATCGCACCACCTGACGCACCTGCTCATCCGGGTCAAATTGCACTTCCCCCGATGGACGACAAATGTAGCCAATGGGAACGTTGAACCCCAGCTCGCCGCGTTGGGCCTTTGTCCGTTTTCCCTGCATCATCCGTTGTTTCAGGAGATGTAATTCGGCTTCACTCATGGTGCCTTTTAAGCCCAACAGCAACCGGTCGTTGTACTGGCTCGGGTCGTAGATGCCATCGAGATCCGCTATCAACGTGCCGAAGAGGGCACAGATTTCCAGCAGCTGATGCCAGTCCTTGCAGGAGCGGGCCAACCGCGACATCTCAACGCCCAGAATCAAACCGACGTGGTTCAGCCCCACTTCGCTGACCAGTCGTTGGAAGCCCGAACGCCCTGCCGCGCTACTGCCGGATTTCCCTAAATCTTCGTCAATGGTGAGGATGCGCTCAGGGGGCCAGCCCAGCGCTTCGGCTCGCGTTACTAAGCCATATTGTAAACGGGTGGATTCTTGATGGTCGCTCACTTGCTGCAGCGTGGACTGGCGCACATACACCACAGCTAATCGGTCGAGATGCGGCCATTGAATTTTGTCTGACAGCCCGAATCCAGGATTAGTGGGAGGAGTCATGAGGCACCTCCGGCTTGGATTGGGCGCTCAGGTGCTGCTCCAACATCTGGCTGACCACACAAATTAGACGTTGGCGATTTGGGTGGGGCAGGCGTGCCCACCGACTCTGATTCAGCGGGCAAGCAGACGGGGGGGCTCGTATCGCTCGGGCATGGTAGAGCGTCCTCTGAGGGTGATTCGGTTGCCTCTATTTTGGCGACAACGTCAACCAATCGCTGTAAACCCGCCAGACTGATCTTCGGATACTGAGTCGATGACCGATTTATGGGGGCATTATGGCTGGCGCATTGAGACTTTGTTTTCTGCCCTCAAAACCCGGGGGTTCAACCTTGAATCCACCCACTTTCGCCATGCTGACCGAGGCTTCGTCCACACCGACGTGATGATGATGACGACGCAACTAGGGTGGCACTACCGCATCCGCATCAAGCACGGGTGAGCGCAGCTAGGGTGAGAGCGGTAGCGACGGGGGTAATGACGACGGGGTTGCTCGTGGCCGGGCCGAAATCCGTCTCCCCATGAGAGCTTTGCGGAGTTCTTCTAGCCCCAGCACCAGGGGCGGGCACAGCAGCAGCATGGCCCACTGACCCAGGTTGAGGGGCGCGGTGGAAAAAATAGCCTGGAGGGGCGGCAGTTTGATAATGGCTGCAATCAAGATCCATTCGGTGGCAATGCCC